>JBJONJ010000181.1:0-10793 GCA_046051905.1 Verrucomicrobiota bacterium | reverse complement strand
TCCTCGTCGCCATCGTCGGCACTGCGGGGCTCGCCCCGGCCCTCGCGGCCATCGAGCGTGGCATGCACCTCGCCGTCGCCAGCAAGGAGATCCTCGTCATGGCGGGCGAGGCCGTCACGGAGGCCGCGAAACGGAAAAACGTGAATCTCCTGCCCGTGGACAGCGAGCACAACGCCATCTTCCAGTGCCTGGAGGGCCACCGCCACAGCGAGGTCCGCCGCATCCTCCTCACCGCCAGCGGCGGCCCCTTCCGCCAGCTCCCCGCCGATCAATTGCCCGGCGTCACCGTCGCCCAGGCCTTGAAGCATCCCACCTGGACCATGGGGCGAAAGATCACCATCGACAGCGCCACCCTCTTCAATAAAGGCCTCGAAATGATCGAGGCCAAATGGCTCTTCGACGTGCCCATGGACAAGATCGAGGTCGTCGTCCATCCGCAGAGCATCGTCCACAGCATGGTCGAGTTCGCTGACAACAGCGTCATCGCCCAGCTCAGCCACAGTGACATGTGCTTCCCCATCCAATACGCCGTCACCTGGCCCGACCGCGTCCCGAACAACTTAAAGCCGCTCGACTTCGCCAAGCTCGCTGCCCTCCACTTCGAGGCCCCTCGCGTCGAGGACTTCCCCGCGCTTAATCTCGCCCGTCACGCCGGCACCGTCGGAGGCACCCTGCCCGCCGTTCTCAACGCCGCCAATGAAGTCGCCGTCGAGGCCTTCCTCAACGGCCAGCTCAGCTTCCCCGGCATCTGGCACACCGTCGAGCGCGTCATGACCGCCCATCACGTCGTCGCCCATCCCACGCTGGAGGTGCTCATCGAAGCGGATGCATGGGCGAGACATAAGGCGCGCGGGTGATGCTTATCGATTCCAAACTCAGCGCCTCGGTGACCGCGGCGCAATGATTGAAATCGCGGCGTTCGCCGGCGGGAGGCTCCTGCCGCACAAGGTGGGCAGGCTTACTCGCTGGTGGCAAGTTTTTCGGGAGAGGTGATGAGGGGTTGCAGCTTCGCAGAGAACTCGCGGGCATCCTCGAGGGCAGTGAACTCGGCGAACATGCCCTCGGGACCGTCGAGGTCGGCGGGCGGAATGGGGACGAAGACCGAGACCATAGCCCAGCGGTGGTTCAGGTTGCGGAAGATCGCGTCGAGGTAGGTGGCGGCCACATGCTCGTAGTGCGAGGCGCAGGTGGTTTCGTCGGAGCCGACATACCAGTAGATGTTCACGCCGCGCTGGCGGACACGGCGGCCGTTTTGGTCCATACGGTCGAGGAACAGGCGCAGGTAGGTGGCGTTAAAAGAACCTCCCCCAGTTCTGTTGATCGTCACGGGCACGCTCTCGACAATGCTCCAGCCCTGGCTGGGAAGGCAGACTTCCGGGCGGTGCAGGGAGCGCTTCAAATGGCCGCTGAGCACGATGGAGGCGATGACATTGAGGCCTTTGCGATTGAGGTAACCGAACCGCTCCAGCTTCACGCCCTCGTCAAGGCCAGCTTTCTCCTCGGCGGCCACCCCAATGGATCGCCCCTGGTAATCACCCACGGAGAGCGGCAGGTCGAGTGTGACACCTGCCCTGGCGACCAGATAGCGGGTGTCGGTTCCCGCACAGATGGCTAGGGTGGCGGCCAGAAGCACAAACATCACCGTGAGTTGGGCTACGGTGCGTCGGGGCAAGGGAAGAGTCACACAGGCACCGGCGCTGGCCCGCGTAGGCTGATGACGTGCTAGGTTCTTTTTCATCTCACGGCCTTCCAGAAGGTAGCAGAGGGCAAACATGCCCGCCAGCGCCACGCCAAAGACGGCGAAGCCGGCCATGCTGTGAAAAAAGGACACCTCTTGGTGCTCACCGATGCGCTTCCCGATGGCGAAGTCAGAGCCGAACGCCATGCTGCCAAAGGCGAGCATGAGCAGCCGTGCCACATTGCCCGCCACGGCCAGCGGCACCGCGCAGAGAAAGAGGATCAGGCGAGATCGCGGGCTCTTTAGGGCTAGGTAGCCGAGTAGGGCGGAGATCATCATCAGCACGAAGAGCGAATTGATGCCGCTGCATTTTGCATCCACGTCGAGGCTGAAGGCCGCGCCGGTCTCGAGGCCGCGCGCGGCATCGGGCGCGGATTGCAGGGCGCTGCCTTCATTGATCGAGGGCATGCCGAGCAGGCTGAGCATTTTCGCTGTCATTGCAGCCGTGCGGGGGCGCAACGGGGAGGCCACCGAGTCCTCCAGCGGCTGCATGGGCCATGTGAACAACAAAAACAGCCAGGGGAAAAACAGGGCACGCATCCACTCCCGGCCGCCGAGCAAGAGGATGGAGCCCGCTAGCACCAGCTGGATGGCGATGAAGGCCGGGTAACCGGTGTTGGCCTTGAATCCCACCCAGTAAATGAACAACCCGAGGACTAGCGGCAGCAGTCCGAGCCACGTTCCTTTCCACGGCAGGCCGCGTAGCGAAGCCCGGCGCATCCAGACGAGCCCACCGGCGATCGGCGGCACAAAGAGGCAGAACATCCAGTCGGAATATTTTGTTACCCACTTGTACCAGCCGCCCAGGACGCTCATCCGGTAGCCAAACTCCCACTCCTGGTACGGCCACAAGACGAAAAGCAGCAGAAAACCAAGGCCCATCACACTGGCCGCGGCCTTCCAAATGAGCTGGACATTGGCAGGGGATGAGGCGGCAGGCGCGGAGCTGGACGAATCGGCTGGCATGTGTCAGAAAGAGAGGACAATGCTGGCCCGGAACCCCGGCACTGGCAAGATTCATCCGGCAACCTTTTCCTCACGCTTCCGCATGGCCAGTCCCTCCAAACCCTCCCAAGAGAATCCTGCGAAGGAATCCTCGAGCGCGTTAACCGATCTGCTACGGGAGGATCTGCCACAGCGAAAAAACCGAAAGGTGGCGAATTCTCCCGCTCCGTTGGTCTTGAGCCATGGTGCGATGCTGCAGTGTTTCATGGCCTCACTCTTCGTGACGCTCTGCGCATCGGCGGTGGTGTGGTATGTGATGAATCAAAAGATTGTGGAACTGGCGGCCGCGAAACAGGTGAGCCGCCCGTCAGACACTCCATCAAGCGCGGCCCAGTCTGGGCCGCCAGCTGGGGTGACCCCGCAACTCGAGGCCATGCAAAATCAGCTCGATGCCTGGCGCCGGGATCAGTTGAGCACTCAAAAGGAACTCCGCGAGGCCATCGAACGAGGTATCGTGGCCCGCAGTGCTGCGGATAAGGCAGGTACCGTGCCGACGATGCCGGCCGGTCTTGCGATGCATGGCAACGCTCAGGCCGGTGTCGAGCGAATGGCCGAAGTGTTCGCGCCGGTCACTCCCACCCAGGCGGAGTTTATCCAGCTCAAGGAGCGGAACCGCATCACCGCCTACGCGGACGAGGCGATTGCCACCGGGAGCCGGAAGCCGCTGGAAACGATCGTCGAATACATCCGCGGCTCCGGCTCTGATCACCTGCGAGACGCGGCGCAGGCGGAATACATGCGTGTGGTGCGCATGATCCAGTTTTACCAGCGTGAGGACCCTTCCTTCCGACTACCTGTGACGGAGCTTTTTAAAAGTGAGGGACTTCAATTTGAGGCCGATCTGAAACCGCCGCATCTCTTCAAGCTGCTGGCAGACAGCAAGCTGTCGTGGGAGGTGCGGGTGCGGGCTGCCATCTTGCTGAAGAGCAGCGACTCCCTGGAGACGAACACCAAATTGATCGAGGCGCTGAAAAACGATCCCTCGCTCGAGGTTGCCAAGCATGCGCAGATTGTCCTCGAGCAGCGCATCCAGCATCGCTTTCGCTTGTTTGACATCCCTGCCATTGAGGCCTGGGCCGCGGAGCAGGCCAAAGGCACCGCGAAGTAGAACAGTTCGCATGAGGTCTGGCCCGTTTCTCGGCGGCGGGATTCCCCGTTGGCCACGTCATTGGCTTGTCAGCCCGTCTCCTGAAAGACAAGCTGCTGGTATCCATGGAGCATTTTTTTGAGGATCCAACCAGCACCGGTATTCCAGGTAAATGGCGTGGCTTTTCGATGGTGCGCCACCGAGCAGGCATGAATAGCCTGCTCTCTATCTTGACGCCTTCAAAAACGCGTCCTCGTTTTCGAAGGTAGATGATCCGATCGGCACCCAGTTCTGGAGTCATCGGATCTGGTATCTCGTCTCTCCCAGCAGTGCTGATGTGCTTTTGGTAAGTGTCCGCACTAGGCGTGACACCAGACGCCCGGCGGCATCATACGCCAGAATCTCACAGGTGAAGCTGGGAAGCTCGCCATAGCTCACGGCGGCAGCGGAGCTGATCTCATTGGACCACGCTCCATCTTGCCGGACGATGGCGGTCCCGAGCACCTCCCTCCGGGGCGTGATGATTCTGACCTGGAATCCCGGCTGGCCTGTTCCCAAAAACTGCGGAAACAATCCCTGGGAATTGAGCCACACACTAGTCAGTGTCAAAGGCTTGGGCGCCGGGCGGGCGTCGATCTGGTAGTACACGGCATTCGACGAGTTGCCCAAGGTGTCCGTGGCGGTGATTTTCCAAAGCTCGGGGTTGTAAAAATTCCAGGCAAATGGCGCGGTGACAAACTGCCAGCTCCCATTTTCAGACGCTTGTACCGATCCTCGATGCTGGCCGGCATCATTCGTCAGGGTCACGATGGCATGTGGTTCCGTGCTTCCCCGGAGAAGCTTTCCGCCGCCGGCTTCCCATTCTTGTGAGGTTCCCCCGATGACCGGAGGCGTCCGATCGACGCGGAGATGGATGCTTGTGCTGGCCACGCCGTAGCAGTTGTTCGTGACGAAGGGCCCCTCCACCCTGTTTTGGTTGCCACCGTAGGGTGGTTTTTCCCCCAAGGGAATGACACGGCAGTAGATTTGGTTTCTATACTCCCCATCCGCGCCCGCCCCCACCCCTTCTGCGGGCACATGAAAGTACAGCTCCCCCAGATTGCCTTGTTCCTTGGACACCACGATCTTCAGCGCAGGCGCGATCAAAGATGGATAAGAAAAACCTGGAAGCGTTCTGGCACCTGTCGGGAAAACGTGAATTTCCTCCCCTTCCTCGAAGGGTTTGCCACGGCTGGAGAGCGCCAGTGAGACTGGCCCTTTTTGGAGCAGAACGGCGACTCCATCCGGCCGCTGAGAGGTCAAAATATAGTTGCCAATCTCGACCAAGCCGAGCTTTTGCATCGCACAAAGGGGTGATCTCTGAAGAAGGTCGTTAAATTTGCGAGCGGCGTTGTCTGAGGCCACCTCTTGTATGATGCCGATGAAAAGCGAGACCACCGAAACAAAGGCTCCGACAACCGAGAAGACCATGGCCCCTATGGAGAACACCGCCGCGATGCCGAGCGCAAGGCCAATCATCTCTTTTGCACTCGAGAGGGTGGCCCACATGACCGCCAATCCGTCCACCACTGAGCAAACAGACTCCAAGATACTCAGTGCCCCGCTCACGATTTCGAGTGCGCCCGCCATCTTGTTTTCTCCCAAACTTTGGGCACCGATGATCACCGTCATGATGCCAACCACGGCACCCGCGAGCCCACCCACACCCTTGGCCATTCCTCCCGCACGGGTGAGCTTTATCTTATACCCTGCCGAGTTAGTTACGGTCACTTTTTCAAAATGATTCTTGAGATATTTGGTGGAAGCCTCCGCCATGGTGCCGGTGATCTTGAATGACGAGGCGACCGTGGAGGCAATCTTGGTGCCTGAATCCAGCGAGTCCGGCTTCCCCGCTACTTTGCCAATCAAGCCAATCGTGCCGAAGACACCGGACACCAAGTGAAACACTCCGGTGTTGGCCATCTTGGAGGCGTTGGGCAGGAGAGTGCCGGCCTTGGCATGCATTCCGGCCTTCTGCATGGCGGCCAGGACCGACGTCGGGTTTTTGGCGGCATTATCCCACACAAACTTAAACACCTGGATCACTTTATCGATTGTCAAACTCTGCCCTTCTCCATCCTTGCCCGTCTCCGGATCAAGATCCGTCATCATTTGCACGAGTTCCGCCACTTTGACCGGATCGACCTCGTTGCGAGCATCGAGCAAAGCAGCCTGTAGAGCCGCAGGCTTTATTTGTGACACCGCCCCTTCCAGCAGAGCCGTGGAAACCGAATCCAGCGCGTCCTTGGTCACCGCGCTATAGTCTGCCGCGGTGAGGCAGGCGGTAAATCCTGACATCTCTTCGGTGAACCGTGTCATCGCCCTCTCCACAGTGGACTCCTGCCGTAAGAAGAGGCGAAGCGTCTCACCCGAGCAAGCGACCTTGGCGCTGTTCAAAATGTGCTGGTAGTGGGAGGGCGCAGTCCTTTGGAAATCATCGCCGAGATCTGCGCCGGTAACCAAAGGGGATTGGATGGCAGGCCCCAGAATCTCCCGCTGAAGCTTGTACTGGAAGGCGAAGCGGAGCAGATTGACCCCTGTGAAGCGGTCTGAACCTCCCGCGGCCAAGGCACGACGGAGCACGGATGCCGGGGATGTGGCGGCCCCGGCGGCGAATGCCGAGACACTGAAGCTGGATCCAAAATTGCTGGCGATGGCTTGATAGAGGCGGTTTTGGCGGGTGCGATAGTCGGTTCCATTCGGCAGGTAGGGCGCGTTGATGGCGTAGGCCGGTGCTCCCACCATCTCAGCCAGCAGCCGCGGCCGGTTCACTCGATAGTGCTGCTGAACCTCCGGATCTTGAAGCAGGCTGTTGATGCGCACGCTGAGACTAGCCCGGATGCCGCTCACAGACCTGGGGACCTTCGTGGATTGGAGTCGCCGCCAATAGCCGGCCGCCACGCCTGCTTCCAGCCGCCGCATATCATCACACAGCAGCTGCATGACCGCCACCTTGTGCTCGACCCGGTATTTGCCGCTGCCGTCAGGCAGTTTGGGAAAGGTGAAGAAATCAGGGCCGACTTCTCCTAACAGGTAGCTGAACCCGGCTCCTACCCCGGCCACCGCACCTTCGTTGAGAAATTGATCAAAGTCGTCTTGGTTGTCCGGCGCGTCTTGCGAGTTCAGCCAGCGTGAAATGTCATCCGCCGAGAGGATGCCATCGTGCTCTTTTAGTGCTAGGGCTCTCGGATCGGAGGCTGATTGGAAGGCCTCAAGTTCATGAAACATTCCCGGGCTGGACCAAAATCGCGCCGCGTCTTTGAGATCCCGCTCGGAGGCGTCGGCGGAAAGCCGTAATAAGGCTTCTCTGCTTATTCCCCGTGGCTCCTTTTGCCGCAGGTGATTCATTAATTTGCTCGTGATCTCCCGCAGCACTGTCCATGGTTTCCCTGGCTGCCAGTCCTTCACTGCCATCACTGGTGTGCCGGGCGCAATGGCTGGCTTTATTTGGGCCAGCAATGGATTGATGAAAAGAGCTAAATTGAGGATGATACCGATACACAGTTTGATTCGAGGAGTCATGAGATGGGTCGTTGATTTCGGCTTTGCGCCGATCGCCCTAAGAAAAAAAACCATTCAAAGCCATCAAATGATGCTGTGTGGCAATATGGTTTCTAAAAAAAATGAGAAGTGGATAGCGGTGAACGAAAGTAGAGATCGGCAGCCGACTCGCGGTGCGCCAGGCTCGAGAAGGGAATGCTCGCATCTGTCTGAGAGTGATGTTCTCAAGAACGACCGCCTGTGCCTACCTGTTGACCGCGCAGTGCCCGGCCTTCATGCTGCCATCAATACCCTAACGCGGTGCCGATTTGATAAGCGAGCAGGCTCAAAACATACGCGGTGCCGGTCATGTAGCCGAGTTGGAGCATGGCCCATTTCCAGGAGCCGGTTTCGCGTTTGACGATGGCGATGGTGCTGACGCATTGCATGGCGAAGACGTAGAAGATGAGCAGGCTGATGCAGACGAGCGGGGAATAGACGGGCTTGCCATCGGGGCGGCGTTCGGCGGCGAGTTTATCGCGCAGCGGGTCGAGGTTTTCGCCGTCGTCGCTCTCGATGGCATAGACGACGCTCATGGTGGAGTTGAAGACCTCACGAGCGGCGAAGCTGCCGATGAGGCCGATGCCGATTTTCCAATCGTAGCCGAGCGGTTGGATGGCGGGCTCGATGAAGTGACCGGCCTGCCCGGCGAAGCTGTTGGCGAGTTGGAGTGATTTGTCCTCGGTATCGGTCTTCGGGTAGGTGGAGGCAGCCCAGATGAGGATGGAGATGCCGAGGATGATGGTGCCGGCACGCACGAGGAAGGCCTTCGCCCGCTGGCCGACGAGCAGGAGGATGGATTTGAGCGCGGGCCGCTTATAGGGCGGCATTTCGAGGATCATCGGGCTGGCCTCGCCCTTCATGACGGTCTTGCTGAAGATCCACGCGAAAATGAAAGCGCCGCCGGTGCCGAGCGCATAGAGTGAGAGCATGATGCCCGCCTGCGTCCACGCACCGACTTCCTTCGTGGGAAACAGCACGCCGATGAGTAGCGAATACACCGGGAGTCGCGCCGAGCAGGAGGCAAGCGGGGCAATGAGGATGGTGACGAGCCGGTCCTTCGGATTGTCGATGGTGCGTGCGGCCATGACGCCGGGCACGGCGCAGGCGTAGGAGCTGAGGAAGGGCAGGAACGATTTTCCATTGAGCCCCACCTTGCTCATCAACCAGTCCATGATGAAGGCGAGGCGGGACATGTAACCGGTGTCTTCGAGGATGCCGATGAAGAAGAAGAGGATCAAAATCTGCGGTAGGAAGATGACGACGCCACTCACACCGGGCACGACGCCATTGACGATGAGGTCACGTAGGTCGCCAGGGCCCATGAGCGTCTCCACCCAGGCGCCGAGATCACCAAAGATGCCCTCGATCCAGCCCATCGGCCCCTCGGCGACGCGGAAGATGAGGTAGAAGAGGATACCGAGCACGAGCAGCAGATTCACAAAGCCGAGCACGGGATGGAGGAAGATGCGGTCGAGCTTGTCGGTGATGGTGACCTTCTCCTGATCGGGGCGCTTCAGCACCTCGGCGCAGAGTTTTTCGATGCTGCGGTAGCGTTCGGCCACGAGATCGTCCTCCCAGCCGGGGAAGGCGGCATCAATGCTCTGCCGCAGCTCGTGGATGCGGCTCATCTGCGCATCGGCGAGGCCGGAGTGCGTGGGATCGTGACCAGAAAGAAGGTAGAGCGGCTCCAGCAGCGAGGCCTTGGCATGAATGGCCCCCGTTTGGCAGAGCGGCCCACGGCTACTCTCCAAAGCCGCACGCACCCCGGCGGGGATGTCGGCGCTCTGCCATTTCGTGGCGGGCACGTCTTCGCGACTCAGTGCGAGTTTCAGCTCGATGAGGCCCTGGCCGTTGACGGCCTGTGTTTGCACCACGGGAATGCCGAGGAGGTCGCTGAGCCTCGCGGCATCGATGCGCCATTCCCGCTGCTCGGCCACGTCGGCCATGTTGAGCACCAAAATGGTCGGCAGGCCGAGTTCGAGCACCTGGCTGACCATGTAAAGGTTTCGCTCGATATTCGCGGAATCGACCACGCACACGACGCGGTCCGGCCTCGGCGTCTCGGGGCGTCGGCCGAGCAAAACATCCCGCAAAACGGCCTCATCAGGCGAGCGGGCGTTCAAGCTGTAAGCGCCCGGCAGGTCGATCAGGCGCAGTTTTTTGCCATGCTGGCTGTAGCACTCGCCGATCTTCTTTTCGACGGTGACGCCGGGGTAGTTGGCGACCTTCTGCTTGAGGCCAGTGAGCAGGTTAAAGAGCGTGGTTTTGCCCGAATTCGGGTTCCCCACGATGGCGATGAGCGGCGTCTCGGCAGCAGCGGTGCTCATGCGGCGACGGGAGCGATGGCAATGAAGGCCGCCTCGTGGTTGCGCATGGAAAGCTGGGAGCCACGCACGCTGATCTCGATCGGCTCGCCCAGCGGGGCGCGACGTGTCACACGGATGCGGGTGCCAGGAACGATGCCCATTTCCCGCAGACGGGTGAGGCAGGAGCGGCCGGTGGGCATGGCCTGCACGATGGCTTCGGTGCCAATGGGGAGTTCAGCGAGGGTGGACATGGCTGGAATGACGAAATCAGAAGAACGAATGACAAAACGTAGATGCAATTGAGACTCTGTCGCAAAGATTTATCCGAGAGTAACGAAAGGGGCAGGGGGTGCAATGGCCGAGTTGGGGCGAATTTTGGCTCTAAGCCGAAGGCGGCAGGCAGGGGCGTGGGGCGGTAAAATGATGAAGGGTAGAATGATAGGAGGCACTCTTTTGGCCTCGTCCCTTAAGCTCGGATCTGAAACAGCCTGAAATTGGCAGCAGAATGAAGACAGCAGAATCGAGACATTCTGTTGCCTTCATTCTGCTGCCAACTGCCTTGGCCTGACATGACCAACTTGATGCCGAAAAGCGTGCTAAGCAGTCTCAGTTCAGTTTCCAAATCGCCTGGCGGAGCACGGCGTGGGGGTGCTCCTTCATTTTTTCATACCAGACGGTCAGGAGGGAGCCGTCGGTGAGCTCGACGGTGCTGGGGTAGCCGAGGTCGCCGCCGGCTCCGTCGCCACTGAGGAGGATGGGCTCGCTCCAAGTTTGGCCGTTGTCGGTGCTGAAGCGGGCTTGGTTGCCAAAGGGCGGGCGACGGTGGCCGTAGGTCATGACGAGGCGGCCATCGCGCAGCCTCATGAGATGGCTGGGAAGGCCCCAGACGCCGATGGAATGAGGCAGGGTCCAGGTCTTGCCGCCGTCTTTGGATTCGCTTTGGAGCGTCTCGCCTTTGTTGGCAGTGTTATGGTTGCGGATCTGAGCGATGATCGTGCCATCGGCGGCCTCGACGGCATGTAGTTCGTGCAAACCCTTTGGCACCTCATCGCCGGGTCGGGTGGGGATTTCGGAG
>JBJONJ010000180.1:0-12783 GCA_046051905.1 Verrucomicrobiota bacterium | reverse complement strand
TGAGGTAGCTGAGGAGGTCGCCCTCGTTCCACTCGTTGAAGATGGCGGCCATCTCGTCGGTGGTGAAGCCGGCGTGCTTGAAGATGTTGTAGGCTTCGCAGATGAGCTGCATGTCGCCGTACTCGATGCCGTTGTGGATCATCTTCACGTAGTGACCGGCACCGCCGGGACCGATGTGGATGACGCAGGGCTCGCCATCGACCTTCGCGGCGATGGATTCAAAGATGGGTTTCATCACTTCCCAAGTGGAAGCCGGACCGCCGGGCATGATGGAGGGGCCTTTACGGGCACCTTCTTCACCGCCGGAGACGCCTGCACCGATGAAGCGGAGGCCTTTTTCGGCGAGGTAAGCGTCGCGACGCTCGGTGGTCTGGTAGAAGCTGTTGCCGCCGTCGATGACGATGTCGTCCTTGTCCAAAAGCGGGATGAGTTGCTCGATCACGGCGTCCACGGCGTCGCGGTCGCTATCCTTCACGGCGGTGGATTTCACCATGATGTGGATTTTGCGCGGGGTGGCCAGGCTCTGGACGAATTCTTCCAGGGTGTGGGCACCGACGAGGGCCTTGCCGGGGTGTTTGGCGATGAATTCATCCGTCACGCTGGTGGTGCGGTTGTAAACGCTAACCTGAAAGCCGCGGCTTTCGACGTTGAGAACGAGGTTTTGGCCCATCACAGCGAGGCCGATCAATCCGAAGTCACTTTTTTTGCTCATAATTTAGGGGCTGCGTCCATACCTGCCCGCCCTGCCTTGGCAAAGGGGATTTTGTTCATGGACGGCATGAGAGGCGTCGATGGGCAGCCCGCGTGGCTCTCGGCTCGACATCGGGCGATCCCCATGCTAAACGACCCTCCCATGCCAGCCCCCGCCAACCGCATTGATGCCCGTTTTGCCGCCCTCCGTGACGCCAAGAAGAAAGCCTTCGTGGCGTATGTGTGCGCGGGTGATCCCACGCTCGATGCCACGATCGAGATCGTGCTGGGCTTGGAGCGTGCCGGGGTGGATGTGGTGGAGCTGGGCGTGCCTTTCTCCGATCCGCTGGCCGATGGCGTGGTGAATCAGATGGCGGCGGACCGTGCGTTGAAGGCCGGAGCTTCCACACCGGGCGTGATCGAAATGATCCGCAAGCTGCGCACGAAGAGCCAGATCCCGCTTGTGCTCTTCACCTACCTGAATCCGATCTACACCTACGGCTACGAGCGATTTCATCAGGACGCGGAGGCCGCTGGCGCGGATGGCGTGCTGGTGCTCGATCTCCCACCAGATGAAGCGGCGCAAAACGCCGAGCTGAAGCCCGCGCCGGAGCTGCGACACATCCAGCTCATCGCCCCCACGACCCCGGCGGAGCGGATCGCGAGCATCGCGAAGTCCGCGGAAGGTTTTGTGTATTACGTGAGCCGTCTCGGCGTCACGGGAGCGCAGGCGGAGATCGCCACGGGCATCGCCGAGCAGGTGGCCATCATCAAATCGGCCACGGAAGTGCCGGTTTGTGTCGGTTTCGGCGTCTCAAACCCCGAGCAAGCCGCTGCCATCGCCAGCAAGGCGGATGGGGTGGTCGTGGGCAGTGCCATCGTGAAGCTCATCGAGCAAAACGGCAGCTCGCCGGACTGCGACGCGAAGGTGGAAGCCTTTGTGAAGCCGCTGGTGGATGCGGTGCATGCCCTGTGAGGCCGATCAGTCTTCCCAGACCTTCAGCAGCTCGACCTCGAAGATGAGCGTCTCATCGGGTCCGATGTCGATGCCTGCGCCGCGCTTGCCATAGGCGAGGTGGCTGGGGATGAAGAAGCGGGTCTTGCCACCTTCCTTCATGGTTTGCAGACCTTCGGTCCAGCCTTTGATGACGCGATTGAGCGGGAACTCCGCTGGCTCGCGACCCGCGAGGTAGCTGCTGTCGAATTCCACGCCATTGAGCAATGTGCCACGGTAGTTCACCACGACGGTGTCCTTGGCTTTGGGGCTCTTGCCGGTGCCCGGAGTGAGCACGAGGTATTGCAGTCCGGAGGCGGTGGTGATGACACCGGGCTGTTTGGCATTTTCAGTGAGGAAGGCTTGGCCGAGTTCGAGGGCGGAGGGCATGGGATGGAAAATGATGAATGAGGAATGATGAATTATGAATGCTTGCCCAACAAATCGGGCCGCACTTGACGGGTGCGTTCCAAAGCTTGTTCGTGTCGCCAAGCAGCGATTTTGGCGTGATTGCCACCGAGAAGGATTTCGGGGACTTTCAGGCCGGCGAACTCGGCGGGCTTGGTGTACTGTGGCGCTTCGAGGAGACCGTTTTCGCCAAAGCTCTCCTCCACGGCGCTCATCTCATCGCCCAGCACGCCGGGCAGCAAACGCACGATGGCATCCATCACGACGACCGCCGCGATGGCTCCATTGGTGAGCACATAATCGCCGAGGCTGATCTCCTCATCCACCCAGTGGTCGATCACTCGCTGGTCGATGCCTTCGTAGTGACCGGAGATAAAGATGAGGTGCTCTTCTGCGGCGAGACGATGTGCCGTGGCCTGAGTGAAGGGTTTTCCAGCGGGCGACATCAGGATCACGCGTGCCTGCGGGCGATCGACCTGCTCCAGCATGGCCCACATCGGCTCCGGGCGGATAACCATGCCCTGACCGCCACCGTAAGGCGTGTCATCCACATGGCGGTGTTTGCCGAGGCCGTGCTCACGCAAATCATGCACCTGCAATTCCAGCGCCCCTTTTTCCTGTGCACGGCCCATGATGCTCGCACCCATCGGCACGGTCACAATCTCTGGAAACAGGGTTACAACATCCACTCTCATGCGGCTTTTATCGCCCGGCTGAATCAGCGAGGCAACTCCCGCCATGCGCCTGTATCAAAATCGAGCCATTCGACACCGGTGAACTGCTTTTTGTAGTCGTAAGCGCTCGGCTCCTGCGTGGCGTAGCCGGGATAGAGGAACTCAAAACCGCTGTCGCAGGCAAATTGAAGCTCTAGCAGCATCGTGAAGGTCCCCAGGCTGCGCCGTGCTGCCTCCAGCTCAAAGACTGCATACACGCTGGAGACCGCTTTTTGCCCCACATCGAGAAAACTGGCCGCGAGGAGCTTTTCACCTTCAAAAACACGCAGCATGCGGCAGTCACATGGACCGCACTCGGGGGCCTCTCCGAGGAAGTTTTCGAGCTTCTCCGGAATGTTTTCGCGGAAGCGGGCCTTGTGAGATTCGAACAGCGCCCGCAGCTCATCATCAAGGATCACCGTGCGCATTTCCCAGCGCAGATCCGTGTTCCGGCGAAGCACCCGACGTTGGCTTTTGGTCGGCTGCCACTTTTCCAAGCGGATGCGCAGCGGGGTGATGGTTTGCGTCCGTCCATCCTCCGTCTCCTGCCGGGCATAGCGAAAGAAGAGCTTTCCAAAATGCCTCCACCCGCCGGACCACAGAGCATCCATCACCTCCGTGGGCACGGTCTCGCACAGAAAGGCATCATCGAGATCGAAGGTCACACCTATTTCAGGGCAGCTTTTCGGAGGCCACCACGGTGATCTTCCCGTCCTTGCTCTCGAGGCGCAGTTTGGCACGGCCAAAGTCCTTCTTGTAGCTCCAGCCGGTCTCCGCCTCCCAGGTGACGGGGGAGAGCTGGCGCAGCACGCGGAGCTGGAGCACGAAGGTGGCGAGGCGGTTTTTGTTATCGACGATGATCTGATCCGGCTCGATGGCCTTGAGGTCGATGGCATTGACGAAGTCGAGCTTCAGGTCGGCGAAGCGCTGCACGAACTCCGTCGTGCCTGGCGTCATCATGCCGTCCCGGCTGATCTCGCCGAGGACGATGCTGTAGTTTTTGGCCACGCCAGGGTTCAGATCCGGCAGGTTTTGAATGACATGACGAAGAGCCGCCTCGCCCGCATCGCATTCAAACATGCTCACCGGCATGCCGGCATCCTCGGAGGAATGGCAACCGGCGAGGGCGAGGAGGGCGGCAAGGGCAAAGAAGCGTCGGGTGAGCATGAAGAGGTCGGGGTGGTGATGCGCGGCGAAGAGTCAAAAGGTTTCAGCGACGCCATTGATACATCCAGCGCTCGGAAATGACCTTGTCGCCGTCTTTGAGCTCGCTCATGAGTTCGAGCAGGTTGGTCTTCTCAGGCACGTCGAGCTTGAAGAAGGCACGCCAGCCGCCGGTCTCGGTATTTCGCATCACTCGCTTGTCGAGGATCTTGGCCTCGCCGGAGCTGACTTGAAGGTCGATGTCCGGCCCCCAGTCGGCCTTGGGTGGAGCGGGCATGTCACCCGCGGAAAAGTCGATGACGTAAAGATGATCGTCCGAGTCCATGACAAAGCCACGACGGCTGTTGAGCACCTTGCAGAGCTTGCCTGGCTCGTGCTGGTCGAGCCAGTGAAGGTTGTAGGCCACGCGAAGAGGCTCAGCCGGAGTGGCAGGCAGGTTTTTGGGGCTCCACATCGCGACGATGTTATCCCACGTCTCCTCGCCAGTAGAGAGTTCGACCAGTGTCACGGAGCCGGCGCTGAAGCCGCTCACCGGCTCCACCCACACTGCGGGGCGGCGATGATAGTTCGCCTCAAGGTCCTGGAAGTTGTTGAAGTCCCGATCCCGCTCCGCGAGACCGAAGCCCTTCAGCTTGTCCGTCTCGAAAAGGCTGAGTCGCATGTCCCGGCTCACATCGAGCGGACGCCAGATGGTCGGACCGCCTTCGATCTCGACCTGGAGGCCATCGGAATCATGAACCTCGGGGCGGAAGTCGTAGGGCTTCGGGTGGGAATTCTCGCCGAACCAGAACATGCTGGAGAAGGGGGCGATGCCGAGCATCTTGACCTGCTTGCGCAGATAGAGCGTGGCCTTGATCTTCATCAGCGTGGTCTTGCCGGGTGTGGACTCGAATTCGTAGGCACCGGTGATGCTGGGGCCGTTTAGCAGCGCCAGCAGCTTGATGGATGTGGCACCTGGTTTTGGAGCTGCGAACCAGAAGTGGGTGAAATCGGGGAATTCCTCCGGCTCGCCACCGATGGTGTTCACCGCCACGCCACGGGCGGAGATGCCATAGCCGAGCTCAGTGGTCACCGCCCGATAGTAACTGGCTCCCATGAAGACGAGGAACTCGAAGCGTCGCTTTTCCAGCGACTCCGGTGCGAGCACGCGAAAGCCTGCGTAGCCATCCGGATTCACCACATTGGCGGGGACGTTGAGCTTGCCGTAGTCAAACAGGCCGCGGTCGAAGGGCACGGGCGCAGTGGCACCGTCGCGCATGGTGTAGAAGCGCACCGGCTTTTTGAACATCCAGCCGGGGTGGAAGAACTCGACGCGATACACGTCCCCGATGTCGCTGAAAAGCGCCTTGGCGGGCTGGAAACGGATGTCGCGATGCCCGTCGTATTTGAGGCCTTCAAAAAAGGGATCGAGCTTTTGCGATGGTGCCACATACGGCTGGGCGGCAAGTTGCGCGGCGACCACTTCGAGGCTGGCGTGGTCCTTCACGTCTTCCAGCTTCACCTGGGCTACCGCAGAGGCGGCCAGCAGCGTCATCAATCCAATCGAGGGGGCAAGTTTCATGCGGGGGTGCGAGCATGCAGCACGGCGCATGCCAGTCAACCACAGGCAGGCTCAAGGATTGGCCGCGCGCCAGGCATCGAACTGCGCCCGTGTGCTGCGAAAGACCGCGGCACAGCGGGGGCATGTGACCTGGGCCACGCCGTCCTCGAAGATATGGTCAAGGTCGTCCTTGGGCAGGCGGTTGATGATGGGGAGCAGGCGCTCCATGCTGCAGCCGCATTCAAACTGGTAGCCGCGGGTCTCCAGCAGCGTGAGGGTCTCGTTCTTTTCGATGTCGAGCACGTTCTCCAACTGGATCTCGCTGAGCCAGATCTCGTCACAGTCGGGTTCGGCGGAGATTTGCACATACTCCTCGTCCGGCAGGCGGAAGAAACGGGTGAGGCGCTGCTCGCTGATTGTGTAAAACGTCTCCACGCCCTTGAGGATATCCGCGCCCTGAAACTCGATCATGCTCTGGCGGATGGGATGGTTCGGGCGGTTTATCTGGGCGATGAAAAGCGCCTCGCCCTCCTGCTTCACATCCTCGGTGAAGATGCGGCCGGTGACACGGCCTGGGTAGGTGCTGCCGGTGACGAAGAGATTCGCCCGCTGCGGCTCTTTGACATGCACGGTCCAGGCCACCGTCTCGTCCTGCGGGCGTGAGCAGAGATGCAAGGCCAGGGCGGCGAGGCTGTCCTTCAGCAGGTCATCGAGGGCCTCTTTTTGCTGGATGCCGTGCTGCATGAGATGCAGGTAGTAGTCCACATACAGCTGCTGGAACTTTCCGCGCACAAGCAAGGCATTCCGCTGCCGCACAAAGTAGGAGCGCAGGGGGATGGGGCAGAGCTCGGGGGCAGTGGCGGCGGCGGACATGTGAAAGGGCAGGGGCTTACTTTTGAAACACCAGGACGTGATGCTGGGCAAAGCAATCCACAAGCTGGATGTCACGGAAAGAGGCGGCGGTGCCCATCCGCATGAGATCCGCCACGGTTTCCGGGAAGTCATAGGTAGCCACATGGGCGCAGGCAGCCTCCATGTCCTCGGGGCGCAACGCAGTCCACTCGGTGCGCATGGTGCTCAGATAGGTGTCGAGGTATTGCTCCCTAGTCTCGCCCTCCTGACGGGCGATATCCACGAGGATGAAGCGCCCCCCCGGGCTAAGGCTCTCGGCACAGGCGTGAAAGAGCTGCTGTTTCTCCCCGGCATCGAGGTGATGCACGGCGTAACCGGAAAAAATGGTATCGAGCGAGTTGCGCGCACTTTCCCGCATGGCGTCCAGCATGTCCTTGCAGCGCAGGGTGACATTATCGAGACCTTTTAAATAGTCCCGCGCCTCCTCCAGCGCTGTCTGCGAAAGGTCCACGCCCTCATATCGGGAGGGGGGGGCTGCATGCAGGCAGGGGGCAAGGAAGCGGGTATTGCCGCAACCGAGGTCGAGCATCGCATACGCTCCTCCCTGCTCCCGGCGCTGGTGCAGCATGCCTGCGATGATCGCGTAGATCTCGCGATGGAACATGTAATTCTTCTCAGAAAGAGCGTCGTAGAGCCCCCAGGAAGTGCGGAAGAGGTGCGTTTCGTCGTCAGCCATATGTGTCTGTGTTTTGAAAGAATCAATGGTGAAGGTGATCGCGCTCACGAGGCGTGACGACGCGTCCTCCGGGACTCAGCGGGCTGCGGTCATGCCGTTCGATCGGCGTGACGCCGCGTCCGCCCGGGCTATAAGGGCTTCGCCGCGGGGCGGCCCGGCAGGCGGAGAGGCATATGGCGAGGAGAAGGAGAGGAAGCACTTTCATCCCTGCATACAACCACGGCTAGGGCGGGGGTTTCAAGTTCTTCGCCGTGTTGGACGAGACATTTTGCAAAAAAGCCATCGCGGCAGAGAATGGCACGGGAACTCCAAGGCAAGGCGGTAGAAAAAGCCTCTGAGGCTGCCGCGGCCATCGTGGAAGCGGCCCGCAAGACCAAAGAGGCTCTGCGGAAGGTGGATTACTTGAACAGACGATCAAAGAACTGCCGCATCTCTTCCCACGACGCCTTGTCAGCGGCTTCGTTGTAGGCCGCGCCCTTGCTGTTGTCATTGCCGGCGGCTTTTTGGGTGAAGGCATGCACCGCGCCGGGATACTGGACGAGCTTGTAATCGACCCCGGCGTCCTTCATCTCCTGCTCGAAGGCGGCCAACTCCTTGGCGGGCACAAAGGGATCGTCAGCTCCATGAAGAGCGAGGACCTTGCCCTTGATGTTTTGGCCATCTGCCGGGGCAGGGGAGTCCAGTCCGCCGTGGAAACTGACGACGCCTTTCACCATGGCCCCGCTGCGGGCGAGTTCGATGACACCCGTGCCACCGAAGCAATAACCGATGGCGGCGATCTGGGTGGGATCAGCCTGCGAGGTCTTGCGGAGTTGCTCCAAGCCGGCAAGAAGGCGCTCGCGATACAGCCTGCGGTCGGTTTTGTATTTCCCCGCTTCCTTGCCGGATTCCGGCGGCTGTGGCCGGATGCCTTTGCCGTAGATGTCGGCCACAAACACATTGTATCCCAGTTCCGCGAGCATCCGGGCGCGCATCTTCTCATTCTCGCTGACACCGGTCCACTGGTGGATGATGAGCACGGAGGGCAGCTTGCCATTTTTCGAACTGTCCACAAAGTGCAGGCCCTCGCAGGTCACGCCGCCCGTGGTGTATTCCACAGCTGTTTCAGAGACCTCGGCCCGCAAAGAGGTGGTGAGACTGGCAAGGGCGATGAGCAGGGAGAAGAAGGATCGTGAGTTCATCCGGCCGGGAGTCTAGGCCGCGTTTTTCGAAGGCTCAACGGCGAAGTGGTAGTCACGGGCTACGACGAAATCTGAATGACGACCGGCCCGACCGCCGCCAAACTGCACGCCGGGTCATTCACCATGTCGTTGCCACGTTTTCATCTCCCTGCCTCCTCTTGGTCTTCTCCACAGCTTTGCCTGGCGGATGACGAGGCGGCGCACTGCGCCCGCGTGATGAGGAAAGCACCTGGAGACCGCATCGAGATCTTTGACGGCGAGGGACGCCTGGCGGAGTGCGAAATCACGCAAGTGGGGAAAAACGCCGTGCAGGCTCAGATCGTGGCTGAAAGCCGGATCGAGCCGTTCAGAACCGCCATCCATCTTTTCCCAGCCTTAATCAAGGCGGAGCCTTTTGAGTGGCTGCTGGAAAAAGCAGTCGAACTGGGCGCGGCGGGCATCCACCCTGTCGTCACCGAGCGCACGATGATCCATCTGGATGCTGCGCAGGCTGGAAAGAAGCTCGCCAGGTGGCGGAGGCACATGATCGAGAGCGCGAAGCAATGCCACACGCCTTTCGTGCCCTGGATTGAAGGACCCGTTAGTTTCCGCAGCGTGGTCTCGGACATCAAGGCAGACATCAAACTCATGCCGGCCCTCAGCGAGCATTCGCGCACGCTGAAGCAGTTGATTCCTCCCAGCCCTCCCGGAGTTGTCGCGGTCCTGATTGGACCTGAAGGAGACTTCTCGCCGGAAGAGGAGGCGGAGGCCCAACAGGCTGGATTCCTGCCGGTGACGCTCGGCCAGCTCATTCTGCGGGCAGAAACTGCCGCGATCAGCACCCTGGCGATCCTCGGGCATGAACTCAGGCGCTAATCACCACCATCGTCGGTGTTCTTGCCACCAGGGATGATCCCGCGTTTGGTGCTCGCCACGAAGTCAACCAACGCGGCCGCCTCGGGCGTGAGTTCGCCACCACGGAGAATCTCTACTGCCTGCGCATTGTTCAGGCCTTCACGATAGAATTTGCGAAAGGCGGTGCGAAGCGCCCGCATCTGATCACGGGTGAAACCGGCCCGCTGGAGGCCCACGATGTTCAGACCGCGAGCACGAGCAGGATTGCCATCGGCGGTGCAGAAAGGGGGGATGTCCTGGGTGACCTTCGAGCAGCCCCCGATGATGCTGCGGGTGCCGATCCGGCAAAACTGGTGCACCGCACTAAGGCCCCCAAGGATCACATGATCTTCGACGGTAACATGACCAGCGAGGGTGCCATTGTTGGAGAAAATCACATGGTGGCCCACGGTGCAGTCGTGGGCGATGTGAACGTAGCTGAGAAAGTTGTTGTGACTGCCGATCAAGGTCTTGTCGTTCGGCGACGTGGCGCGGTGCACCGTGCAGAATTCGCGGAAGGTGTTGCTGTCCCCAATTTCAAGCCAGGTGGGTTCCCCTTGATACTTTAAATCCTGTGTCTGCTGGCCGATGGAACCATAGGCATAGAATTTGTTTCCTTTGCCGATGTTAGAGGGTCCCATGATCGTGACATGATGCTGGAGCCAGCAGCCATCACCCAGCACGACATCCGGTCCGATGATGCAATACGGGCCAATATGGACGTCGACGCCGATTTGTGCGGATGGATCAATGATGGCGGTGGGATGAATCACAAGAATACGAATTGGCAGTGGGGAAGGCGGGCTCAGCGGTCAACGACACTGAACATGAGATCGGCCTCAGACACGACCTGTCCGTTGACGATGCAGCGGCCGACACCGGAGGCGATGCTGCGTTTCATTTTGAGGATCTCCGTCTCGATGATGAGCGTGTCACCAGGCAGAACCGGGCGGCGCCACTTCACGTTGTCCGCGCTCATGAAGTAACCAATCTTGCCCTGGTTGCCTGGCATGCGCAGCAGTACCACGGAGGCCACTTGGGCCATGGCCTCTAACTGAAGGACCCCTGGCATGATGGGGTGGCCTGGGAAGTGCCCCTGGAAGAAGGGTTCGTTGATGGTGACATTTTTCATGCCCCGGCACTTGGTTTCGCCCTCGAAACCAATGATGCGATCCACCAGCAGGAACGGATAGCGGTGCGGGAGAATCCTCATGACCTCGGTGATGTCCAGAACGGCATCACCACTGGGGATGTTGATCTCCATGGGCACCATGCTGCGCATCGTCTCGTACTGTTTGACGATGGCGCGGGCGAGCTCGGTGTTGGGCCCGTGACCGGGCCGCACGGCGATGACGTGGCCGGTGATGCGGCGTCCTGAGAGGGTGAGGTCACCCACGATGTCGAGGATCTTGTGCCGAACGAACTCATTGCTGAAGCGCAGCGGTTGCTTGGAGAGCAGGGAGTCACCCCGAATGACGATAGCAGCCTCTAGCGTACCACCTTTGATGAGTCCCTTTTCCATCAGCGGGGCGATGTCCTCGTAGTACACAAAGGTACGGGCGGCTGCGATCTCCTTCTCGTAAGTCTCTGGATTGATCTCCGTGCTTAAGAACTGGGTGAAGCGACCATCAGGTCCCACATTGGTGCATGAAACGCGAAATTTTTTGTCTGGCACGATGGTGAGAATGGTTCCATCCCGGGTTTCCTGGTAGATGGGCTCGCGGATCTCGAAGACACGGCGTGCCTCTTTTTGCTCGACCAGTCCGGCAGACTTTATCAGCTCCACATACGGCATGGCGCTGCCGTCGGCGATCGGCGGTTCATTGGCATCCATCTCGATGATGGCGTTGTCCACGCCCATGCCGGTCAGGGCCGAAAGCACATGCTCGACCGTGTGCACATTCACACCACCCTCGGCGATCGTGGTGGCGCGTTCAACCTTCTGCACCTTTTCGGCCAGGGCCGGGATGAAAGGTTTATCTTCCAAGTCCACCCGGCGGAATTTAAATCCGAAATTCTCTGGTGCAGGCTGGAGCGTGAGCGTGACCTGCTCGCCTGTGTGGAGCGAGGTGCCGGTCATCGAGACGGCTTTGGCGAGGGTGTGCTGACGATTGGATAGGGCCATGGCGTGAGGCGGAAGGCTGCTCGTTAGCGTTCTGCTCGGTCATGGGCAAGGGGAAATCAGGAGGGCAAAGGGCCTCGCGGTGGGGCAAAAAAAAACCGGACGCAGAGTGCACTGCGTCCGGCTTTGGAAGGATCAATAATTGAATCAAGCCTTGATATGCTTGTTCACGAGCTTGGTCATCTCGAACATGGTGACGCTGCTCTTGCCACCGAAGATGGCCTTGAGCTTGTCATCCGCGTTGATCTGCCGCTTGTTCTTTTTGTCCTGCAGGCCGTTCTTCTTGATGTAATCCCAGATCTTCTTGGTCAGAGGACCGCGGGCAAGAGGAGCGGAACCGACGACGGCGGCCAGCACATCATCGGGCTGGACCGGCTTCATCAGCGCGGGGTTGGCTTTGCGTTTGGCGGGTTTGGCTGCCTTGGCGGCTTTTTTAGCGGCCGGCTTCTTGGATGTGGATTTGGTTGCCATGGGACTTCATTCACGCAAAAACCGCCCGCAGTGTCAATACTTGTTCTGCGTTTTTCTTCGGAGAATGCGATTTTTTCAGGCTGGGCAGACCGCCAGACAGCCTTGAATTTTTTTAACGAGAGCCCGGGCCGCCTTTGTGGCGCGCCTCATGAATGTCTTTTCTGCGGAATCCCTGAATGCGGCCGTTTCCGCGAAAAAGGTAGATCTTCTCCACGTCGTCGATGGTCATGAGGACCCACGGTGAAAGGATGTTTCGTCCGTTTTTAGTGTAAACAAGCCTGTCAGCCAGATAGACGCATGAGTGGAAGGCATCGCCTGTAGCATTGTCGAGGAAGAAGAGAATATCTCCGAATTGATACGGCGCATCGACTGGCAAATAGTTCTCCAGAACTTGGCTTGTGGCTAGCCGCGAGTCGAGCAGGTACTGATGCGGTTCAAAGTTGTAGAAGTTCAGGCTGGTCCAGTGGCAGTCAGGCAGCAGACCCTCCTTGGCCATGTCCAGGCCTGGATAAGTCAACATCAACTTGCGGGGTTGAGCAGGCAGGATGTGTGAAAGCCCCAGGTCGTTGAGCGTGTCAGACTCGATAATGGACTGGATGATGGGCTCAATGTCTTTACGGCGGATGCCAACACCGAACGACCAGTAGGAGAGTAATTCCGGCACATTGCTGTTTTTGTCCAGAAGGAGGCGAACCATCAGGGAACGCGTGCGTGTGCAGGCCTTGAAAATGGCCCGCGCCTCCGCGTCACTCTGGGCAAAGTTCAAAAGTGCAGGGATGTCGCTGAAGGCAATGGTTTCACCCCGAACGTAACAGAGTTCCTTGATCTGCTGAATCACTTCAGGGCGTAATTTGCTTCTCCTGTACCATTCTTCAACAGATGCACCCACAATGAGCACCGGGTCCGTGTGATACTCATTTTCCGGTGTTTTGGCGAGCTCTGTGTAAATCAGCTTTCGGGAGCCGGTCGGAAGGTTGAGAATAAAGTCCAGCGTGGGAAGTAAATGGATAAAATCGCCCTCGCGGACGATGTTGGCCAT
>JBJONJ010000179.1:0-5016 GCA_046051905.1 Verrucomicrobiota bacterium | reverse complement strand
TCGTCAGCGATCCACATCGAGTGCTCGCGGATGTCGAGATCCGCCACTTTGCGCCGCGTGGTGGCGGCGACATAGACGCGGCCTTTTTCATCCGTCGTCACGGCCACGGGATCAGGCACATTGAGCTCGCCGGACCATTGGTGGAGTTCCAGAGCGGACTTTGGCGCAGGCTTGACGGCGGCTTTTTTCTCCGCGGCGGCAGACGGCAGGGCCAGCAGCGCCGCGAGGGCGATGAGCGAGGTTTTTTTCATGAAATCGGGGGATCGAGAAAACAGGACGGAAGCGTTTGTTCTTGCCGCGTCGAAGCGGGCTCGTCAAAGTCACGCTTCGTTCGCCACGGCGAATCCGATTCACGAAACACCCATCCAACATCCCCTCATGGCTCAAATCGTTCCTCTCATCAGCTCCGGCGTGGCCGGTCCTCTCGGCATGCTGCACCTCCCGCGTCTCTGGCAGAAGGCCACGCTCGCCGCCGCCGGCAAGCTGCATCCTGACTATCCCGGCTGTGGCAAGGGCTACGACGGCATGACGCTCGCCGCGCTCGGCATCGACGAGGCGAAATTCCTCGAGTTCATCGCCACCAAGCCGAGCTACCCACAGCTCGAGGCCTGGGTGCGCTCCTACCCCGGGGTGAAGCTCACCAAGGGCGACATCTACAAGCACAATGCGGCGATCCGCGGCTACATCCACAGCGACGATGTGCGCAAGGGCATCCTCGATGCCTGCGGCCTGGCCGACGACGGCAGCGTGAACCCCGGCGCGGTGGACCTCAACAACCTGGACGACTGGAACACCTTCTGGGCCGCCGAGATCAAGTAAGCCGGTTCTCAGTTTGCAATTCGCGGTTTTCTGTTCGTCGTTTTGCGGTTGGTACAACTGCGAACGAGGAACTGGAAACCGCGGGCTTGTTTTATATCCCCGCCTCCATCACCTTCATCCAGCGGGAGCGGAAAGGGCGGTTTTCCTCCATGAGCTGGGCGGCAAGCGTGATGGAGAGTCGGTCGAGACCGGCGGAACGGGCAAACGTGGCCGCCAGTTCCAGGCGGTGGTAGTAATCGTTGGAGTCGGTGATCTGCATCGTGAAACCCTGCGCCATCTCGATGAGGCTTTGCGGCGCGATGGAGTCGAAGGGGATCGTGATCGTGCCGCCCTCCACCTTGATCTGCAGATCGCTGCTGCCCGCGGCGAGGCTGACACCACCGGTGAGTGAGACGCCGCTGCTCTGCGTGATCGTGCCGGTCCAGCCTTTGCTGATCAGATCGAGCTGAAGCTGCCTGGTGAATTCGCGGGCCGAGGTGTAGAGATAGAGGCGGCCTTCGACGGCAGTGCGCACATCGGTCGTTTCAAAGCGCAGACCAGTGAGCAGATCGATGGCGCGGGAGTAATCAAAACCATGCACCAGAGAGGGCAGCAGCGCATTGACTTCCGCGAGCTGCGCGAGGTCCGCCTTGCGGCGTGTGTCCTCCTCGCGGCGCTGCCGGGTCTGCTCATCGAGCTTCAAACGGGCGAGCTCGCGCCTCAGAGCCGCCTCCATCTCCTCGATGCTGGTGCGAAAGGCACCGCTAGAGCGGATCTTTTCACGCGTCTGCCGTACCTCTTCGAGAGCGATACCCAGTTCGTCAGCGGTGTTGACCTTGCGCTGCTTGAGGGCGGTTCGCAGGAGGTGAAAGTCCGGTTTGTAGAAATCGACCAGTACGCTGTATAGAGCCACCCAGTCGTTTGAGACCGTGGTGGAGGCCTCAGATGCTTTTTTCAACTCGGCGAGGCTGGCTTGGAAAAACTCCATCTCACGCGCACCGGCCTCTGCGTCACCAAAATGCCATTCAGCAAGACCTTGGGCTAGGTAACCGAGCAGTTCCTCATTCGTGGCCTTGTAACCAAGCTTCGCCTGCGGCGTGCCGAGGCCGAGCCCTTTGGCCATGCGCCGACCGAGCGTGGCAAAGAAACCGCTCAGGCCGTTCGCCGCGGCGAGGGTGTCCTTGTCCGCGCCCTTGATGGCGAGGTCCTGGAAGGCCTGCTCGGCTTTTTGGCGGTTTCCTTGCACCAGGGCACACAGCCCGGCATTGAAGCGGGCCCAGGATTGCGTGGGCTGGCGAGTATCTTTCGAGTCGGCGATCTTCTCGAACTTATCCCGCGCAGTTTCGAACTTCCGCCCATCCAGCATGTCATGGCGGGCTTCGAGGAATTTTTCGGTGACGCTCTTCTTGCTGCCGGCCTCGACGGTGACGCCGTCGCCCGCGAGCGAGCCCGGATCAGCCGTGCTGAGCTGCCGCGAGATGCTTTTCGTCGTGCTACGCTGCCTTCCTTCGCCCAACAGCCAACCCACGAGGAAGGCGAGCATGATGGAGGCGGCCACGGTGCCGATGAGGCGGGCACGACGCGAGATGAGGCGGCGGCGGATGCCAGTTTGATTGAGCAACCCATCTGCGAGGCGCAGCTCCTCGACGACCTCGTCGTAGTTCGAGAAGCGCTCCTCAGGCTTGAAGCTGAGCATGTGGTTGATGACATGCTCCGTGCGGGCCGCGAAGCGCAGGCCGCTATCGCCGAGCGTGACACGGCGGCTTTTGATGCGGCGCAGCTCTTCAATGACGTGCGTGTCCACCTGATGCGGCGGAGAGCCAGTGAGAGCGTGGAAAAGCGTGGCGCCGAGGCTGAAGATATCACTGCGGTAGTCTTCCTGGTTTTGCAGGATCTTTTCCGGCGCCACATAGTAGGGCGTGGCCCAGATTTCGGCGCTTTTGTCCGGCCCGCGGTCGGTAAAGAGGGCGAGACCGAAGTCCACGACCTTGGCGGTGCCCGTTTCGGTGAAAAGGATGTTCGCGGGCTTCACATCGCGATGGATCAGCCCTTGATGCTGCGCGGCCCGCAGGCCTTCCGCGACCTCGTGGCCGATGCGCAGGGCATCTCCCTCGGTCAGCTTGTTCTCCCGCCGGATGCGCTGCTCGAGGCTGCCTCCGCCCACCAGCTCCATGGCGAGGTAAAAGTAACCCTGGTCGTAACCGACGGAGTAGAGCTTGATGACGTTCGGATGCGTGATGCTCGCGGTGATGAGCGCTTCCTGCCGGAACTGCTCCAAACGGGCTGCGTCGCGACTGTAGGTGCGATTGAGGATTTTCAGCGCGACGCGGCGGCCGAGCGTCTCGTCCTCCGCCTCGAACACGCGGCTCATGCCGCCCTCGCCGATCTGGCGCACGATCATGAAATGGTCGAACCGCCGCCTCACCCGCACCATCTGGCCGCAAAACGGACATTTTAACTTGGTGAACGGCTCCAGCGATGTGACATCAATCTTCTCCTGACACACGGGACAGGTGCTGAGAAAGGTCTGTTCTGGAGGGGAGATGGTCACTTTGGATGCACGGCCTAACGCCGCGAAGGGACGCCGGTTGTATGCCAGAAATTACAGATTGCCTAATTAATTTGAATATTGAGTATGAGATATGGACTGGATTGTTACTGAGGCCGCTGAGCATGGCCTGCGTTTGGATAAGCACCTCACCCAAAGGTTGCCAGATTTGTCACGTACACGCCTCCAGGACCTCATCAAAGAAGGTCACATCACCCTGAACGGCCGCACCGTGAAAGCGGGTGCCATCCTCAAGCAGGGAGATGCCATCCACGTCACCATCCCGGAAGTCGTGCCGGTAGAGGTCAAAGCGCAGGACATTCCCATCACGATCCTGTTCGAAGACTGCGACATCGTCGTCATCGACAAACCCCCCGGCCTCGTGGTGCATCCCGCTGAGGGCAATCCCGATGGCACGCTCGTGAACGCCCTGCTGCATCACATCGACGACCTCAGCGGCATCGGCGGCGAGATGCGCCCCGGCATCGTGCATCGTCTCGACAAGGACACCAGCGGCTGCATGGTCGTCGCCAAGCACGACATCTCCCATCGCCGGCTCACCGAGGCCTTTTCCGAGCGCCGGCTCTCGAAAATCTACCTCGCCGTGATCAACGGCGTGCCGAAGGAAAGCAGCGGCCGAGTGCAAAACATGATCGGCAGGCATCCGGTGGACCGCAAACGCATGGCCATCCTCTACGACGGTGCCGGTAAGGAAGCCATCACCGAATGGACGAAGCTCGGCGAGCATCAAGGCAGCGCTCTCATTCAAAACCGCCTGCTCACCGGCCGTACGCACCAGATCCGGGTGCACATGAAGGAAGCCCTCGGCTTCCCGATCCTCGGTGATCCGATCTATGGCCATCCCTCGCGTCAGAAGCTGCCCACGCCGCGTCTGATGCTGCATGCCTGGAAACTCGCCTTCCAACATCCCATCCACGATCAGCTGATGAGCTTCGAGGCGGTCATCCCGCCGGAGTTTGAGCCGTGGGTGAGGGCGGCAGGAATGTAAAAGATCTCCTTGTCGCTTGTGAACGAAGCGCTTGGCGGCATCATCCGTGACCATGTCGCTCCAGTTTTACCATTACCTGCATCTCATCGGCCTCATCCTCGTCTTCGTCGGTTACGGCGGATTGCTCTCCGCGGAGCGTGCCAAGGCCGCGATGATGTGGCATGGCATCGGACTGCTCGTCAGCCTCGTGTCCGGGTTCGGCATGCTGGCCAAGATGGGCATCATGGGGGCGATGCCGCTGTGGGTTTGGATCAAGATCGCCTTGTGGCTCGTACTCGGCTTCCTGCCGGTGCTGGCAAAGAAGAAAATTCTCTCCGGCCCGTCAGTGGTAAAACTCGCCATCCTCGCGGGAGCGGCGCTGGCTTATCTGGGCTATTTCAAGGCCGTGGTCTGATTTCACCCTGGCCGGAAAATACGACAGGCACCGCGAGGTGGACCATCGCGCCGACATCTACGCGGTGGGCGTCATGGCGCATCAAATGCTCACCAGCACCCTGCTGCGTGGTGCCGAGCTGCTGCTCTCGCAGCTCCGCGCCGGCCTTGATTCACGCCTCGATGGCCTTTTAACCAAGGCGATCGAGCAGCACCGCGCCCAGCGCCATCAAGGCATCACCGACATCCGCCGAACGCTCGAACGGGCCAAAGATGAGATGTTATTACG
>JBJONJ010000178.1:0-7330 GCA_046051905.1 Verrucomicrobiota bacterium | reverse complement strand
GGCGGGGTGGGTGGAGGTGAAGATGCCATAGAGAGAGTAGAAATCGGCCTGGGAGATGGCGTCGAACTTGTGGTTGTGGCAGCGAGCGCAGCTCACGGTGAGGGCTTGAAAGGCCTTGGTGACGGTGTCGATTTGGTTCTCGGTGAAGGTGACCATCTCATCGAGCGAATCGACGGGCGAGAAGCCATGAAGCACCATGCGAAGCTGCGCGATGCCGATGGCGCTTTCATTGAGGCCGTTCTTGAGGCGTGGCTTGGACAGGAGGTCTCCGGCGATGGCTTCTTTGACGAGCTGGGGATAGGGAACGTCGTCGTTGAAGGCGCGGATGAGGTAGTCGCGGTAACGGTAGGCGTAAGGGATGGCGGGGTCTCCTTCGGAGCCGTAGGACTCGGCGTAGCGGACCCAGTCCATGAAGTGGCGGGCCCATTTTTCTCCGAAGGCGGGGCTGGCGAGAAGGGCATCAATTGTGTTTTCGAGAGAGGACAATGAGATGGAATTTTCCCGGTCTCCTTGTCTGATTGTCTCCTTGTCTGATTGTCTTGGAGGTAGGCCGGTGAGGATGTAGCTGATGCGGCGGCGGAGGGTTTGGGCGTCAGCGGGGGGAGCGGCAGGGAGGTTTTGTTTTTTTAGCTCGGCGTCGATGAAGTCGTCGATGGTTTTGAGCTTTGAGTTTTCAGTTTTGATCTTTTGAAACGCCCACCACTCCTTCCGGCGTGCGAGCGTGGCAGACCAGGCGGTTTCTTTTGCGACCTGTTCTTTGCTCGGTGGAGCATCTCGGGGATCGGCAGCGCCTTCGCGAATCCATTGCTCGAAGTCGGCGATGACCTTGGGGTCGAGCTTGGCGCCGTTTTTGGGCATCTTGAGGTCTTCGTGCTCGTGCTTGAGGGTTTGAATGAGCAGCGAGTTTTCGGGGGTGCCGGGCTTGATGGCATCGCCGGAGTCGCCGCCGGCTTGCCAGCCGGGGCGGGAGTCGAGCACGAGGCCGCCTTTTTGCTTGGTGGCGGTGCTGTGGCATTCGTAGCACTCCTGCGCGAGGATGGGGCGGATGCGCGACTCGAAGAACTCGAGTTGTTGAGTTGTTGGGGCGGCGAGGGAATGGCCGCAAAGGATCGCAGAGAACGCAAAGAGGAGTTTTTTCATGCGAGGAGCCTCCGGGTGATGGTTTCGGAGGCCTGGATGCAGAGGTGGCCGAGTTTTTCGAATTGGTCGCGTTTCACGCGGAAGCTCGGGGCCATGACGGTGACGGCGGCGACGGGGTAATGGTATTCATCCAGCACCGCAGCAGCGGCGCAGTGGATGCCTTCGAGGCCTTCGGCGACATCGGTGGAGTAACCGCGTTTGCGCGTTTTGGCGAGATCGGCTTCGAGGGCGCTGCGGGTGGCGAGCGTGGTGCACGTGTAGGCTTTGAGCTTCACGTTGGCGAAGAAGGCGTCGAGTTCGGCGGCAGGGAGATACGCGAGCACGGCTTTGCCGGGGGCGCAGGAATACATGGGCACCTGAAGGCCGACGGTGCTGCTGACCTTGATGGGCTGCGACGAGATGCATTGCTCCAGCACGGTCATCTTGTGGTTCACGCTGGTGAGAAGCTGCGTGGTTTCGCCGGAGGCATCGCGCAGCCATTTCAGGGACTCCAAAGCGCAAACGACGAGGCTTTTCTCGCGAACTTGCGGGCGGGAGAGATCGAAGAGCTTGTTCGTGAGCACGAAGCGTTTGTCGTCTTCGCGACGCTGGAGGTAACCGCGATTGTGCAGCGTGCCGGTGATGCGAAAGACGGAGTTCACCGGCAGATCGAGCTCGCGGGCGATCTCGGTGAGGCTTAGTCCGCCGCGATGGCGGCCGAGAAGTTCAAGGATGGCCAACGTGCGCTCGGTGCCGGGAGCGGAGGAGGTATCGTCGAGGGAGATGGAGGCTTGTTTGATCATTTCCAAATCCAGAAACGTTTCTGGATTTGGAAATCTATCGGGCACTAAGCCAAGCGGCGGACCACTGCTTGGCGAAGTAGGTGAGGATCATGTCGGCTCCGGCGCGGCGGATGCCGACGAGGGATTCGTGCACGATTTTGGCCTCGTCGAGCCAACCGGCGGCGACGGCGGATTTGATCATGAGATACTCGCCGCTGACTTGATAAGCAGCGACGGGCAGGGGAGTGGCATCGCGGATGCGGGTGATGATGTCGAGGTAGGGACCGGCGGGTTTCACCATGAGGATGTCGGCACCTTCGGCTTCATCGAGGGCGGCTTCGCGGAGGGCCTCGCGGGCGTTCGCGGGGTCCATCTGGTAGGTTTTTTTGTCGCCCGCACGCGGGGCGGAGTCGAGAGCGCCGCGAAAGGGGCCGTAGTAGGCACTGGCATACTTGGCGGTGTAACTCATGATGGAAACGGCTTCGAAACCAGCACCGTCAAGGGCACTGCGAATGGCGGCGACACGTCCGTCCATCATGTCGCTCGGCGCGACGATGTCGGCTCCGGCACGAGCGTGGCAAAGCGCCTGCTGCTGGAGCACGGCGACGGTTTCATCGTTCAAGATGCGACCGTCATCGGAGACGAGGCCGTCATGGCCGTCGCTGTTGTAAGGATCGAGAGCGACGTCGGTGATGACGGTGAGGCTGGGGTGGGCTTTTTTCAACGCGCGGATGGCTCGCGGCACGAGGCCGTCATCGGCGGCGCAGGCGGCGGCATCGCGGGTTTTGAGTTCATCGGGGATGCGGGGGAAAAGGACCACGGCAGGCACGCCGAGAGCGTGGGCTTCACCGGCTTCCTTAACGAGGCCGTCGAGGCTCCAACGCGTGCAGCCAGGCATGGAGGCGATGGGCGTGTTGTCGGTGCCTTCCTGGAAAAAGAGCGGGTAGATGAGGTGGCCGGGATTCAAATCGGTCTCGCGCACGAGATCACGAATGGCGGGGGATTGGCGATTGCGGCGCGGTCGGATGGGGAGGTTCATCTTCGGTTCTTGGTTCTTGGTTCTTCGTTCCTGGTTGCTTGGTTTTAGCACGGTTTTGGGAAGGGGAAAGTTGCGTCTAGCATGGAGAGAAGGGGCGTGGTAGGAGCCTGGAATGACTTTTCGATGCGTTTTAATCCTCGGCGCGGTCGTGTGCCTGAATGCTTGTTCGCTGGTGACGACACCGTTGAGCGTTGCCGGAGGTCTCGCCGGGGCCACGGTGAAGGCGACGGGCGGCGTGGCCGCCGCGGGCGTGAAGGCGATGGGCCGCGACGGCAAGCCGGTGTCTCAGCAGCAAGCGCCTGCCTATCCACCGCCGCAGCAGGGCTACTACTACCCACAGCCATATCCCCAGCAGGCCGCGCATCCGCCGCCGGGCTATAGCCAGCCATACCCGCAGCAGCAACCGTATCCGTATCCAGCCCAGCAACAGCAGCCGCAGGGCTACTGGTATCAGGGGCGGTGGTATCCGTATGCGCCGCAGCCTCAGCGCTGAATCGAGCCCAGCCAGGCCTCGACATCCTTCACGACCTCCTCGCGCTGCACATCATGCAGCAGCAAATGATAGGAGCGTGTATACCAAAGCAGCTTTTTGGGCTCCGCTCGGAACTGGCAGAACCAGCTTTGGATTTGGTCGCCCGAGGCAAGGATGTCGTGCGGTGAGGCCAGAAAGAGCACGGGCATCTTGAGGCGTTTGGCGGCTTCGGGGTTGGCATCCATCATCTTGCCGATCTCCGTAAGCAGGCGCAGGCTGAAGGCGCTGATGTGATGCTGCGTGTTGGCCATCTGAGTGCCGTGGGTCGTGGTGGAAGTTACCTGGATGTTGTCTTCATCCACACCCGCCAGTTCGCCAAGCGAGTAGCGGGTGCGTGGGGCCACCGTTGCGGCGGCTTCGAGCAGCCAGCGTTGGAAACCATTGATCGTCATGCGTAGCCCCGCCACCGGCGAGGCGAGGATGAGGCCATCGGGATCCCCCCATCGCGGGCGATTCGCTGCCGTGTGGGCGGCGATGAGGCTGCCAAGGCTCTCGCCATACCAAATGACCGGCACGCGTGGATGGCGGCGTTTGATGAGCTTGTGAAAGGTGGTGAGGTCTTTTTGCCAAAGACGGGCGCTTTCGATGTCGCCACGAGCGGCCACATCGGGATCGTTTCCCTGACCGCGGAGTTCGTAGGCATAGACGGCGATGCCGTGTTTCGATAAGTGCTCGCCCAGTGGCCAGAAATCTGAGGTGGCTCCGCTGAGGCCGTGGATGGCAATGACGATGGCCTTGGGTTTTTGAGCGGCGAAAGTGCCCCACGACTTCCAAGGCATCGTTTTGCCATCAAAGCTGACCCAATCGGTGGCGCATAGGACCTCGGTGCCTCTTTTCGACTGGCTGGCGCAGGCCGCCAGCAGCGCGCAGGCGATGATCATGTGCCATCTCATGTGCCGATGACCTCCAGAGCCGTGCTGATGAAGCGCATCTGCGTAGCGACACGATCATCGAGCGAGAACTCGGATGGCGTTTCAAAAGTCATCGTCAGCCGGCAGCCCAGGCGATGCAACTCGACGGCCTCCGGCATGCCGGCGAGGTTAGAGGGAACCTTACGGCGCAGAATGAGGCCATCACGAGCCTTTTCCCCTTCGATGCGGCGACGAGGATCAGGATGGATGGGGCTGGCGCAGCGAGCAAGGATCTTCTCCCCAGTGGCGGCGCGGCCATGAGAGAGCTCATACACATAGCAGCCCTGCGCGTCATAATCCTCGTGGAGACAGAGGCAGGCCTTGAGTTCGCGGCCGTTCAGCCATCTCTGCCAGGCGGCGCTGAGCGGATCATCGGCCAGATGAAAGCGGCGGTTGAGGTCGAGGCCTCGATGGTCCACCCGAGTGTTCAGGCGCATGCCAACGGGGTTGAGCAGCGGCAGCAGCAGAAACGAATCGCGCTGGAGCCTAGTGATGTTTTTCTCGGCCCACAGGAGCAGGCCCCACATCGAAGCGGGTTCATCGCCATGCACCCCGGTGGAAAGGTAGAAGGCAGGCGCACCTGAGCTGGCGGCCTGGGTTTCCAACGCGAGGACGGGGTGCCCATCTACCGTGAGAAGCGTCGTGACCTTCATCCCAGCAGCTTTTTGCAACGCCTTCCAGCGGCGCGTGACGAGGCGTATGTCGTGGGCGTGATGCATCGGCAGGAGTTTCATCAGGAGGCGAATTGAATGGCGGCGATTTTCTCCGCCATGTCGTGGCTGGCACAGAAGACGAGCTCTGCGGCGGCAGCACGAGAGAGCCGGGCACGCAGGCCGGCGACCTCCCCGATGCTTTGACCATCGACGAAGGCCTCCACCGGGCGGTGCCACGGATCGAGGCTCCGGATCTCCACCGTCGTATCCGGTGAAAGCAGGGCGCTGCGCCAGTGGGCGGGCTCCAGCACGTTTGAGCCGACGAGCAGCCACGCGGGCGTGTCGGCGAGCAGGGGAGCGGCCCCCATGCTGCGCGCGTACGCGGTGCTTCCGGCGGCGGTGGCCACGAGGGCTCCATCGCTCACCAGCTTCGGAATGCGCGGGACACCATTCACGATGACCTCCAGCCACGCAGATTGGCTGGTGGAACGCTCGATCCAGGCATCGTTAAAGCCGTGCGCGGTATGCGTGCGGCCTTCACGGTCTTCAAATTCGAGGAAAAGCATCGGCATCTGCCGGAAAATGACATCGCGAGGCGGGAAGGCATGCTCACTCACCTGGTCGGGTCCGTTGAGCAGGAAGCCGAGGTGGCCGGCATTGATCCCGAAGAAGGGCAGGCGTGAGCGCCAGTGCTCGCGGATGCTGCGCAGCATCGCGCCATCACCGCCGATGACGGTGATGAAATCGGCCGCGCCGGCCTCGTGATGCTGTTTTTCGAGCGGAGCTGCCAACTCGCGTGCTTTGGGGTTCCTGCCATCGGCCTGGAGAAAAAGCTTCGCGCCCTCCAGCGATCCTCGGGCCCAGTTTCCAGGGATAGGTGCTCGGTACAGGCCGTAGCGTTCGATGTAGGCCAGCGCCCGCGGATGCAGCATGTCCGCCACGTTTTCCCCACGGCTCAAACGCTCGCGGATGGTCGTGCTGGCTCCTTCGACCTCGAACTCGATGATGCGCGACTGCGGCGGCAGGTCCATCTCATCAAAGGCGTAGCCCGGACGCTTCAGCACGGCGAACCGTGCCTTGTTCCAAAGCTCCGCGCCATGGGCCCAGCTGCGTTGGATGGCCGATTCACCGCGTGCGCCGCCTGAGATAAGATCCGCGCCGACGACGTGCCATAGCTCGTGCTGCCTCTCGAAGCGCTCCTGCAGCTCAAAATTCCGCGAGAAGGTCTCCCGCTCGAAATCGCTCAGATCGACGGTTACCCCCGCGATGCCGCCGAAGACGATGTCGGCCAGCGTGGCACGATACACCGGTGGCACGCTATCGGTGACCGGCTTGTCCGGTCGCGGACCGCAGGGAATGACGCGCACCTCGTCGAAATGCCGCGCCAGCTCACGGGCGATTTGCGCGTGATGATGGCCGGGCGGGTTAAAACTGCCTCCAAAGATAGCAAGGCGATGCATGCCCCCATGTTGGCGGCGGATGGCGAAAAGGGAAATTGGAAGTTTGACGGCGCAGGCGCATGGCGGGAACTTTTTCACATGAAACTCGCCCATCTCCCCATGGTCGCCATCGCGGTGCTGCTCGCCGGGATGATCTGGATCGTATTCGACATGTCCGTGCCTCCAAAAGCCACCGCGGCATCGGGGACGGTGGGCGCAGCGATCGCCAGTTCCACGTCGGCCAAGCCGGTGATGCTGGAGTTTTACGCGGACTGGTGTGGCCCGTGCAAGGAGGTGGGGCCACAGGTGGAGGAGTTCGCGAAGGAGATGGCGGGCAAGGCGCGGCTCATCCGCGTGAATGTCGATGAAGATCCCAGGCTGGGGCAGCAGCATGGCGTGCGCGGCATCCCTGCCTTCATCGTCTTTAAAAATGGCCAGGAGACGGCCCGCGATGTCGGGGCGATCTCGAAGACGCGGATGCGGGAGCTGCTGGCGGAGTGAGATTGCGGTTGCGGGAAAGGGGCGCGTGTCATTGAATCGCGGCCCGCATGAAACCGCTCCTTTTACTCTGCTCTTTCGCTTTGACCGCATCGGTTGTGATGGCCGTGACACCGGATGGAAAACACAAGCTCGTGCTCATCGCCGGGAAGCCCTCGCATCCGCCGGGCATGCATGAGTTCCGCGCGGGAACGATCCTGTTGGAAAACTGCCTCAAGAGCGTGCCGAACCTCGTCGTGGATCGCCACGAGATGGGCTGGGTCAAAGACGAGGCCACCTTCGCGGATGCGGATGCCGTGGTGATCTACGCCGATGGTGGTGGCAAGCATCCCGCGGTCGTGGACGGGCATCTGGAGA
>JBJONJ010000177.1:0-3410 GCA_046051905.1 Verrucomicrobiota bacterium | reverse complement strand
GAGGCCGTTGGAGAGGGTGATGACGTGATCCATGCGTGATGAGCCGGGAGAAAGGAGCCGCGGAGGCGCTTGTCAACGCTGCGGCGCGGCCAGATCACGCTCGCCGAGCAGTTTGGAGCCATGCGGCACGCCACGCGCCAGACGGAGGCCGAATTGCTTCACGGCATGCTCTTGCAGGTGGGCGATGGCTTCATCGATGGAATCGGTCCATTTGATCAAATCGAGGTCCTCGGGGCTGATGGTGCCGCCAGCGAGCATCGCGTCGATGAACTGGCGCATCTCCCCCCAGAACTCGGAGCCCATGACAACGATGGGAAAGTTCCGGATCTTCTTCGTCTGGATGAGTGTGAGTGCCTCAAACATCTCGTCCAGCGTGCCAAAGCCACCGGGCATGATGATGAAGCCGTAACTGTATTTGATGAGCAGCGTCTTGCGGACGAAGAAGTAGTCCAATGTGACCGAGCGATCGAGGTAGGGGTTGTGATGCTGCTCGAAGGGAAGCTTGATGTTCAGCCCCACGCTGCGGCCGTTCACATCCTTCGCGCCGCGGTTGGCGGCCTCCATGATGCCGGGGCCGCCACCGGTGAGCACGGTGAAGCCCATCTTCGAGATGGACGCGCCGACTTCACGAGCGAGGCGGTAGTATTGGTGATCCTCATTGAACCGTGCGGAACCGAAGACGGTGACGCAGGGGCCCACGAAATGCAGGGTGCGGAAGCCTTTCAAGAAGTCGCGAACGACACCCATAAGCAGCGAGAACTCGCGCCGGCGTGGGTTTGGCCCGCGGAGCAGCACGCGGTCCAGGAGTTGCGAGGAAAAGGCTTCGTCATCACGCACTTCGTTGGGTGTGGCCGGCGTCACGGAGGGGCCGGTGAGCGAGGTGGAAGGCTCTTCCTCGCGGTCGCGTAGGTCGGGTTGTTTCATGGTCGGGGAGTTTCACCTGCTCTGAGTGCCTGCGCAGGTGATTTGTTCACGGGAAATGCGCTGAAGCGCCTTCATCATTCGGCTGAACTCACATGAGAGTGCCCTTGTCGACCTCCCCCGCCTTGTAGCGGTCCTGATACTGGTGCCAGCGGAAGGGCATAGCGAGCTGCGACAGGAAGGTCTTCGGCATGGCGGATTTGATGCCGATGATGTCGGGACGATGCCGCGTGGGGTCGAGGTAGAAGGAGCGGAAGATGAGATCCCAGAGCATGAGATTCTCGCCGAAGTTCTTGTCGCCTTCACGGAGGTCGGTGCTGTGATGCCAGCGATGAAGCTCCGGTGTATTGAAGAGGTAGTTCAGCCAGCCGAACTTCATCTGGATGTTGCAGTGCGTGAGGAAGCCGATGTAGGCGGTGATGGCACCGAAATACTGCACGACATCGTTTGGCGTGCCTGCGAGCCAGAGGAGCGGACCGCTGAAGATCATGCTCTTGAGCGTGTCGATGATGTGAAAGCGGCCGGTGTTGAAGAACCACAGTTTTTTGACGCTGTGATGCACGGCATGAAAGTGCCACAGCGGCATCCAGGTGTGCGCGATGCGATGCGCCCAGTAGAGACCGAACTCGGCCACGACGAGCGCCAGCACGACCTGCGCCCACATCGGCCAGTGATTTGGCCACGGACCGGGGCCGCTGGCTCCACCGACGGTGCTGACGAGGCCGTAGTAGCCAAGCATCATGATGACGAGCTGCACGAAGGTCTTGGTGAAGACGGTGTGCGCGAGGTCCGGCACCATCTGGCCGTCATTCTTCAACCATTCACGCTCATGCGGGCGGAGGCGCTCGAGGATGAAGAGCACGGCGGCGAAGCTGAAGTAGGTGAGGTTGAACGCCAGCTTTCCATGCCCGGCACTGATGCCGATGCTGGTGGGAATGAGCGCCGCGATGACCAGCAGCGGCCAGAGAGCATAATCGAGGATCGTGTTGAGCGTGCGCATGGGGGAGCCGCGCATCTGTGGCGAGATTCCGGCGGGTGACAAAGATTTCGCAAGCCGCGAGCCATGATTGCCAGGGTTGCGAAGAAGCGAGTCCCTCCTAAAATGACGTCATGACCAAAGACAATCCATTTCCCGGGATGAATCCCTTCCTGGAGGCATTCTGGCCAGATGTGCATACGTCACTGATTGCCTATATCAAAGACGCCCTGGCCGAACAGCTACCCACCGGCTTGAAAGCTCGCTCAGAGGAGCAGGTGACGCTTGCTTCCGAAGAATCGCCGGACGGACGGCAAACAAGGGCGGATGTGACGGTGCTGGAATCCTGGAAGCATGGGATCCCTCCCACCTGGCAGCCAGAAGACAAAACGCAAGGAGACACCTTGACCTGCACGGAGCCTCTTTACTGCCTAGATGAAGAGCAAACTGAACGGTGGGTGGAGATCACCGACCGCCATGGAAAGATCGTCACCGTGATCGAGGTGCTCAGCCCGTCCAACAAAGGCATCGAGAGGCGCAAATACGCAACCAAGCGGCAGACCTACATCGCCGGTGGTGTGAACGTGGTGGAGATCGACCTGCTGCGAGGCGGTCAGCATGTGGTGAATGTTCCGCGTGAGCGGCTGCGTGATCCCGATGTGACCTATCTGGTTTGTGTGACGAGAGCCACGAACACCACGCGGAAAGAATACTACCCGATACCACTCGATCAACCACTGCCAACCATCCGCATCCCTCTCCGCCCAGACGATCCAGATGCTGTGCTTGCTTTGCAGCCGTTGATTGATCGTTGCTATCGCAAAGGAGCTTATTGGGAGGAGAGCCACACTCGTCTCATCGGGCCACCACTTGGCGCCAATGAAGCCGCCTGGGTGGCTGAGCGTCTCAAGACTGCCGGTTTCAGCGTTTGATCGGCGCTGGCATCTCCCGTAGCAGCCACTCGGAGAGCGTGGCAAACAGTGGAAACTCCGTCGTGAATATCGTGGCATGGCCTGCGCCTGGCACCGGCACCCAGCGTCGGCTTTTGGCGGCGGTGAGGGCTTCGTGAAGTCGCTGACCGCATTCAGGAGGGATAAAGGAATCGGCGGTGCCATGGGCGATGAGCACCGGACAGGTCACCTGGGAGGCCAGAAGCTTCGAGTTGGCCGCGGAAGGCATTTCCCCTGTTTCGATGGCAAAACGTGTTTCGGCTCCCAAAGCCAGCAACGGCCCGAAAACCGGCCCCGCGAGCTTGTCGGCCTGTGTCTCGACCACGGAAGCGAGATCATCGAAGGTACAGAGTAGCACGAGCGCCTTCCACGGCGCCTCCGGCAGCGTGGCCGCACGCAGGGCGACGGCCCCGCCCATCGAAATGCCGAGCAGCGAGGCGTTTTCGAGACTAAAGCCAAACTTCACCGCAGCCTCACGGGCGACTTTGGCTGGGAGAGTGCTTTCGGTGATGCCGTAGCCAGCCACCTCCAGCGGATGATCGCCATGCCCCGGCAGATCGGGA
>JBJONJ010000176.1:0-2665 GCA_046051905.1 Verrucomicrobiota bacterium | reverse complement strand
CTGCTGTGCTACCTCGGCCGCTGTGAGACGCCGGAGTCGCCGTTCTACGGCGAAAACGTGATGAAGGGTATCCTTTACCTCATTGAGACGCAGAAGAAGCATCCGAAGAAGCTCTTCAGCGAGTCCACCAAGGGCAACGCGCCCGTCTATGAGCACGGCATTGCCGCCTACGCCCTCGGCGAAATGTACACGCTGGCCCGTCTCGGCTCGAAATCACTCCCCGGCATGCGTGAGGCCTTCGAGCAGGGCGTGAAGATCATCATCGACAACCAGCAGGACAGCGGAAGCTGGGTCTATGATCAGGAAACCGGCTTCTACGCCGGCAAAAAGAGCCGCGAGGACCTTTCCGTGGCCGGCTGGCAGTTCCAGGCGCTCAAGGCCGCCAAGAACACCAAGCTCAAAATCGACGGCCTCGACACCGCCGTCAAAAAACTTGTCGATTACCTTGAGGCCAAGCAGACCAAGGACGGCGGCTTCGGCGTGGCCAATCGCGATGCGCACTACAATCAGTGGAGCCTTTCTGGTGTCGGCATCCTCGGCCTGCAAACGATGGCGCACGGCAGCAAAACCACCGCAGTGAAGAAGGGCCTGAAGTTCCTTCACGAGTTCCTCACCGCCGAGCCGCTCGATTGGAACAAGAACTGCAACCTCTACTGCTGGTATTACTACACCCAGGCCTTCTTCCAGGCCGGTGGCGAGGAGTGGAAGTTCTACAACCAGCAGTTCCTCCCGCAGATCCTCTCCGCCCAGCAGCCCGATGGCTCCTTCAAGGCCGGCCGCCCCAACTGGCCCGCCGGTGACGCCAGCGATCCGATCTACCGCCAGACGCTCTGCACGCTCCAACTCGAGGTCTTCTACCGCTACCTCAAAGTCGGCGACCGCGAGGAACAGAGCTTCTTCGACAAATAACCACGCCAGCAAGCACGGAACGCCTTCCGGTATAAATCCGCCGCGCTCCTATGACTTCGATAGCCTTGGCTTCCGTCTGCCGTGGAGCAGAGGCTACGCGCTTCCTCACGGCCGGACAGCATGGAGGAGGCCGGTGGTTCATCACACCGGAAGGCACGCGGTTTTTCTCCATCGGTCTCAAATCACCTCGATCACCCGCTAATGAACCACAATTCGAGTGGCGGCCCACCGGAGCAGTGAGCCAGGCTGGGGCGATGCTGCAAAGCTCATCGGCGTCGTCACGACCGGCACCACCGCATCCTCGGGTATTGCCACGAGGCCGCGAAACCGTCGCTCCAGCAATACCGCAAGCCTTCCTATCCCACGATCGGCTTGATCACCTTCGCGGGATCGACGCCGGTGAGGCGGAAGTCGAGGCCTTGGGAGCGGAAGGTGAGCTTTTCGTGGTCGATGCCGAGTTGGTGGAGAATCGTGGCGTGAATGTCGTGGACGTGAACGGGGTTTTCGATGGCTCCGAAGCCGAACTCGTCGGTCACGCCATGCGTGACGCCACCTTTGAAGCCGCCACCGGCGAACCACATGGTGAAGGCGTCGATGTGATGATTGCGGCCGGTAGACTCGCGCACCTCGCCCATCGGCGTTCGGCCGAATTCACCACCCCAGATGACGATGGTGTCGTCGAGCAGACCGCGTTGCTTGAGGTCTTTGACGAGCGCGGCGCTGGCTTGGTCGATGTCCTGGCATTTGAGCGGCATGTGTTTTTCCAGGTTCTCCGTGGGGCCGCCGTGGTGATCCCAATTCGTGTCGTAGAGCTGCACAAAGCGCACACCGCGCTCCACGAGGCGGCGAGCGAGCAGGCAGTTCCGTGCAAAGCTGGTCTCCTTCGGATCTTTGATACCGTAAAGATCGAGCGTGGCTTGCGATTCGTCGCTCGTGTCCATCAGCTCCGGAGCGCTGGTCTGCATCTTGAAAGCCATTTCGTAGGCGTTGATGCGCGTGTTGATCTCCTGATCGCCTGTTTCGACGAGGCGTTTCAGGTTCAGCTCACGCACGGCATCGACCACCTGCCGCTGCTGCGCGGCGCTGATCTCATTGGGCGTGGAGAGATTCACAATGGGGTCACCTTTATTGCGGAGCGGCACGCCTTGGTAAGTCGTTGGCAGCACGCCACTGCCCCAGAGCACGGAGCCGCCGCGCGGACCACGCGGGCCGCTTTGCAGCACGACAAAGCCCGGCAGATCATCGCACTCGCTGCCGAGGCCGTAGGTGACCCAGGCTCCCATGCTCGGACGGCCAAAAAGGCCGCTGCCGGTGTTCATGTACATCTTCGCCGGGGCATGATTGAAGAGGTCCGTCTTGCAGGTGGTGACGAGGCTGATGTCATCGACGATTTTCGCCGTGTGCGGCAAGTAATCGCTCACCCACGCGCCGCACTGCCCATGCTGCTTGAAGCCGATTTTTGGCCCCAGCAAGTCACTGCGATGGCTGCTGTCCATGAAGGCGAAGCGCTTCCCTTTCGTGTAGCTCTCGGGAATCGGCTTGCCGTTCAGCTTGGTGAGCAGCGGCTTGTATTCAAAGGTCTCCAACTGCGACGGCCCGCCCGCCATGAAAAGGAAAATGACGTTCTTCGCCTTCGCCGGGAAGTGCGTCTTTTTCGGTGCGAGAGCGGCATCGCGAGCCATGAGCGATGACAGCGCCATGGAGCCGACTCCGACGCCGCAGCGGCTGAAAAAGTGACGACGGGTTTGGTGAAGCA
>JBJONJ010000175.1:0-10904 GCA_046051905.1 Verrucomicrobiota bacterium | reverse complement strand
CCGGATCGACACGGCCATTCATGGCGCTGACGTATTGCGGTCCCTTCGCATCCTTGACGTAAATCTGATACCAAGGCTGGCCGCCGATGCCGCGCAGGTTCACCGCCTGCACCTCAGGATTTCCACCGAGCTTGGCGACCGCGTCAGCCACGCTGATCTGGATGGCGTTCACGTCCATGCCATTGCCCGAGGGCTTCGCCTGCGGCGGCGGGGCCTGCGTGCGGGTCATGACGTTGTGAAGGACACCGCTGCCAGAGGCCATCAGCACGGAGATGCTGAAAAGAAGACCGAGCCAACGATGGAGTTTGCGAATGAGTTTGGGAGACATGGCGAAGGGCAAGGAGCGAAGCGACTACCACTTGAATTCGACGCCCGCGTAAAAAGCGCGGCCGTCACCGGGGAGGAAGACAGCACCAGCGCCCGGAGCCGTCGCATTGGTCACGACGCCGGTGGTGGGGCTGTAGGTTTCGTCGGTGATGTTGCGCACCTCGGCGAAGAAGGACACGCCTTTCTGGGTCTTGTAGCCCAGCTTGAAGCCGAGCAGCGCATACGGATCAGCGAAGGTCGTGCGAGCCATGTCCGCCGCGTAGCGAACGGGTGACCATTCGACATTCGGCCCGGCGTAGAAGCCGCAGGGATGCTCATACATCAGCTCACCGCGATAATAATAAGGCGCATAGCCCGGCAGCAGGCGGTCGCCAAAGGTGGGATCGTTTTTGAAGCGGAAGTCGTTCCAGAAGAAGTTGTTCCGCACCACGAGGCGGTCAAAGCGGGTGTCGTTGGCGGTGGTCAGATTGCGCAGCACGTCGTAGCTCAGGCCGAATTCGACGCCCTGATGCGTGGTCTTGCCGGCGTTGATGGTATTTGCAGGCAGCGGCGGCACGCCAAGCGTGAGCAGTTCACGATCCACCCAGGCGTAGTAGTAGCTGAAGTCCCAGGAAAGGCGGTCACGCTGGCCGCGAGTGCCGATTTCGAGCGTCGTGGCGCTCTGTGCATCGAGCCCCAGGATGCCCGGAGCGGCGCCCACCGGCACCGCCTCGCCAAAGGTCGGCGGCTCGAAGCTGCGGCTGGCATTGAAATAAATCTGCGTCAGCGGATCAAACTCATACAAGAGGCCAAACTTCGGGCTGAAGCCCCAGTATTCGAGGCGATCACTGTTGTTGGCTCCGAAAGGAATCTGCTCGTTTAGATCCCGGCTGGCATACAGCACCTGGGCACCGAGCAGCACGGAGAGGCGATCGGTGAGATGCAGCCGGTCGTTGAAGTAGAGGCTCCAGTTGATGCTCTGCTGCTCAAAATCCGCCGTTCTCGCGCCGCGATTGCCGCCGACATTCAGGAAGCGCTGGTCCTGGGTGATCCCATACATGAAGTTGGTGCCGACACTGAGATCGTTCCGCATGCCCAGCAAGGAGCCGCGTCCGTCGTAGCGCAGGTCAAAGCCGAGATCGTTGCTGAGCTGATCGATGACCTGGAAGATCGGATGATCCAGATCCTTCCAGCTCCAGAAGGTGGAGAAGGTGAGCGTGTTGTCCCCGTCGGAGTAGGTCAGCTTGTTCGCCAGCCGGAGGAGCTGGTAATCACGACGCTGACGACTGGCGAGGCTCACCGGATTGGCCTGCTGCGGATTCGCCTCCATCTGCGCTTTTGTCAGCGAGCCGGGGAGCTGCGATTTGCTGTCCACCCAGGTGACGTAGAAGCGGTTTTCGAGGTTCGAGCTGATCTTGGTGCCGATGTTCGCCATCACGCGCAGGCTTTCCTGTTCGCTGTAGTCGCGGAAACCATCCGTGTGGGCGGCGGTGATGCTCACATAGCCGTCCACATTGCCCGAGACGAAGCCGGAGGAAATCTGACCGCGGAAGGTGTTGAAGCTGCCCGCCTCAAAACGCGTCTGGAAGGCTGGTGCGGAGTAGCCGGTGTTCGAGACGAAGTTGATCGCGCCGCCCAGCGTGGCTGCGCCGTATTGCAGCGCGTTCGCCCCACGGAAGGTCTCGACGTATTGCGCCGCCATCGGCTCGATGGCTTGCATGTCAAAGCCGCCATCGGCGAGGTTCAACGGCATGCCATCCTGCATCAGCCAGAGGCCGCGACCATGGAAAGTGCGCTGGATGCCGCTGCCACGAATGGCGATGCGGGCCTCCTCGGAACCGAAGCGGCTCTGCACGAGCACCCCGGGCGTAAAATCGAGCGCGTCCTTCAGCGTGGCGGCGCGGCCTGTTTTGTATTCCTCGGCACTCGTGACACTGGCACCACCGGGCGTGCTCGCCGCGATCTGCTGACGACGTGTTTCGATGGAAGGAACGGTTTTGGAAGGATCCTTGGTGGAGGTGACGACGACCTCGGGAAGGGTTTTGGGCGTGGTGGCGGGCTGCTGGGCTTCGACGAGCCCGGCGGGCCAGAGAGAGGTGAAAAGGGAGAGGTAAGACGCGAGACGTTTCATACAAAATGACATGGCGACGCGACAAGGCGCGTGCGCGGGTTGAAGAGAAAGTGGGACAGGTTTGCAACCTGTCCGGAAGAGGCCTCGCTGCTGAAGCAGCGGGCAAGTTCGATGCGGTGGGAGAACAGGTTAAAACCTGTTCCACTTTCCGGGCACCTCAGAGCACCTACTCAAACTCGCGGCGGTGGCATGGACGGCCTCTCAGACCGTCCGTCGAAGCGGGAAACCAAGCGCGGAAAGCTCCGAATCTGTGCAGGAGGTGCCACGAGCCGCGTTTCGGCCACGAGCACCGCCTCAAACTTTTTCACCGACTTCGCCGCGAGTGGCTTCGAGTCGTCTTTTTCCTTCTTTTGACCTTCTTTGACGGCGAGACACAGCGGGCAGGGATGCTCGCCATCGAAGGTTTTCTCCACGGCTTCCACGACGCTGTTTTCACCTAGGTTGCCGATCAACATGCCGGTCCACGCCACGCTTTGCAGAACTGTCCAGTGCAGGCCGAGCGTCAGGCACAGCAGCAAAACCAGCGCACGCCGTCCCCAGCAAGCCAAACGGCCCACGGAACAAACGGAATGCACGGAAAGGGACATGAGGAAGGGGGGGGATTTGAACTGCTTATAACACGCTGACGGGACGCTAATCAAAGAATAATGTCAGGGGAATGAGGCAGAGTGAGGAATGTTCGAAACGGATTCCTTGGCTTGGCTTTCCGTTTGTTTGGTGTCTTCCGTAGGCAGGTCATTCCGGTTTCATGGATTCAGGTTTGGGACATCAGCGTTTGGTTAGCGTCGTATCAGCGGTAAAACATTCAGGGCTGGGTTGAGGATGTCATCTGCCGATTTTCCGTCACCATCGGCATTGCGGGATTGGAAACCGGTGGATGAGTGGGGCTGTGACCCTGCCCAGCGAGATAGAGCAGCAGACCACCCGTCACGAGTACGCCCAGCCACAGTCCTGCCTGACCTGAAGCCGTCTGACTAGCCGTGTAGCGAATGCTGGGTGTGAACTCGTCGGGGGTGGAGTTGGCGTTCATGGTTTCGGAGATGCGGTTTTAACCGCTGATGGGACGCTGATTTGACGCTAATAGAGAGGACTCAGAAGGTTTGAAGGCTGGCAAAACATGGGTGGCAAAATATGAATTGATCCTGTGCCAACCGTCTCTTTGCCCTTTCATTATGTCTCTTGAATTCATGTTTGGGCATTAGCGTTTTGTTAGCGTCTTATCAGCGGTAAAAAATCACTCCGGTTCGGCTGGGGCTGGTGCGGGTTTTGGAGCCTGTGCACTGGCCGCTGATCCCTGAACGGGAGGAGGAGAAAGCGTTGGTGCTGCCGTCGCTACAGGAATACGGATCACTTCGCCCTTGGGTGCGGCCACAGCAACCGGGCTGGGAGCGGAGGGCGAAGGGCTGAGAGACGTTGATGGGGAACCTGGAGGCGGCTTCGCAGAGGGGCCTGGAGCCTGGGGCATGGAGCTCGGAGTCTGACCACTGGCTGCAGAGGCTCCGCCGAGAGGAAGAGTAGGAGTAAGAGGAGGTGAAGGATTGGCGGCTGGCGCTGCTGACTCCAGGCCCCTTGCCCCAGGCTCCAGGCTGGCACCGGCAGGTGCCACGCCAGCAGGCATCGCCACTGCCGCGTTAGGCAGCACACCGGCAGGCAGGGGCCTCGCATTGGGTCCGTTCAGGCCCGGTAGATTCGCTGCAGCAGGTGGCACGGGGTTCATCTTCGCGCGTGGCGGCGGGATGTTCACATTGGCCACGCCTTTGGGATTGGCTGCTGTGCTCTTTTTGGCTCCGCCGCCACAGCCGCTGCCACATCCTCGACCACTTTTTCCACAGCCACCACTGCCGCAGCCGCCACTGCCTCCACCACCGGGGCCGCAGCTTCCTCCGCACATGCTAGGAGGAGCAAGTTTGGCAGCGTGTGATGCGTCCGCCTCGGCATGGCAGGAAGTGCAACCACCGCCTTCACTTCCACAATGGGAGCAACCAGCTCCGTTCTTGGTCCCATCCAGCCAAAGCAAACCCGCCGCAGCGAGGCCGTAAACTGGCAGGATCACCGGGCCGAACAAATGACGGAGCACCATGGCCCAAGTCACACTGCCATTTGTGGCTGGTTCAATGAGTGCCTGCGCCTTTAGAAGGGCAAGAACACCGACGACAAAGGCGAGGTAGGAGAGAGAAGCCTGCGCCTGCGGAAGCAGCGCGGCAAGTAGAGTCGCCACCAAGGCCGCATTAAGCAGCCATTGATTATTGCGTTCCAACTTGGATGAAGTTGCATTATCCATGTCGATGATTTCAGATAAGCATTTCGGTCTGTTTTTTATGATTTGTATGAGATCGTGGGCTTCAGTTAGCTCAGGATTTTGAGCGATAGTGTGAAACTTGCGTTTGCTGTTTGTAAAGGCTCCTCGACCTATCGTTTTCACTATCCAAAAACGTCTGACGATCGCTTTCTCGTCATGAACTGTCGTGATCAGCCACACTCACAAAGTTAATATTTCGCTCTCCAACAACTGCTTCAATAGCTTGTGTGCCTTTGATCAAATCAACGCTTGGGCCAGCGTGAACTCTGACAAACAAACGTTTGCCTGCGGGTAACGCTTCCATTTTCCGGGAAAGGAACGGCTGAAGCTCTCCCGAAGTCCATCTTTTTCCTTCTGCTACGAAGGAGCCGTCGTCCATTAAACCCAGTTCAACTATCACTTGGTCGGCATAGCCTCGGATACCGACTACAGTCGGAAGTTGAGTGCAGCCGTCTTTCCACCACTCAAAGCGCCCATCAACATTAGGAGACACAATTGGCTGGTTGAAATAAAGCCACAGTGCAGATGCGACCAATACCGTGAGTAACACCAAATATGTAAAGCGGCTCTTTATCATTAATTTGTGAAACTTTCGAGGGTTAAAGTCTGGCTAATGAAAACATGAACAGCCGCTTCGTTTACATCCGCATGGCGTTGGATCGTAAATGTAAACATGGCTGACAAAACGTTTTATTTTACTCCTTACGGCACTCAAACTTGCCGAGCCTCCATACTTCAAATCAATAATACTTCCAAGAAGAGGGACATCACCTTGATATTCCCCTTTTAGCGTTATCGTTTCAGTCAGAGTTGCAGTAACCTCGACCTCATACGTCCAAACAAGATAGTCATCATTTTGTGGCCATCGCTCTACTGTAGCATAGTTGACCGAAGCATGCGCATTGTTGATCGTCAGCTTCCTGTCATAATCGACCAAAGATACCGTGAAAATCGTCCCGGTGTTCCCGCCACCGTAGTAATCCGGAGGCGCTGAAGGATTAGTTTCAACAATAGAGTTTCGGCTTGCCTTCAAATGCACCACAGCCCCCAAACAGAAATCATCTTCATTAAATGCTGCTGGTATCTCTGCATCAACTCGCAGTTCGTTTCTTGTTGTGCAATCACAAGGCAGTTTACAACTACCTTTTATACATTTGTCCTCAGGAGTGCATGTGCTACACCCACACTTACATTCTCCACATGTTTCATCCCCAGTGCATGAACCGTTCTTCGGACATTCACTTAGCGGGCCGCAATCACATACGCACTTCGGTGGCGCACAGCCATTTGCAGAACTGCATTTAGTTCCCTTCTGGCAGGTGCCCTCATTACAGCCGCAATCGCATTCCTGAACGGATTTGCATCGCGTTTCCTCACACTTGCCATCGGAGGGGCAGGCGCATCCTTTGCCTTTGGCGGAGCAGTTGCAGGCTTGCTGGGTCTCGCATTTCGTGCCGTTGCAGTTACTACTTTTCGTGCAGCCCGAGTTTGTGCAGTTGTCTCCACCGCAACCGCATTCCCACTTGCAGTTCCCCGCCGTGCCGGAGCAGGAGCAGCTCAGAGGGGTGCATTCGCTTCCGCCGCAGGAACAGCTAGGCGGAGGACCGCCGTCCTGGCAGAGGCTTCGAATGTTCCCGCAGCTCAGCGTGGGATTCATGCATCGGCTGTAGCACATGTTCCCGCCACAGCTGCAGGAGTAGGTATCACATTGAGACTTTTGGCCGCCGCAATTGCCGGACTGCGTGCAGCGAGCCCCAGAACAGTAAGCTCCAGTACAATCACAGGAGCAGGTGCTGGTGCAGCTTGCGGTGCTACCGCCGCAGTTCCCAAGCAGGGTGCACCTTGAGGAGCAGTCGTTTCCAGCACAACCGCAGGTGTAGTTGCAATTGGAGCCACCCATGCCGCCACAGTTGTTCTCGCGGATGCAAGAGCACATATCGCCTGCACAACCGCATGAATAGACCGGGCATGAGGACGGATTCCCCCCACAGTTGAACCATGGACTGCATTTGTCTGGATAGCAGCCCGCGCTGCCACAACTGCAAGGGCATGAGGAAGGCAGCCCGCTGCAATGATTCGAGAGCGTGCATTTACCCGCAGAGCACCCCGCGCCTCCGCAAGAGCAGCCATATGTGCAAGACGCCGCCTGGTTACCGCAGTTCGTGATCTCTGTGCAGGTGCTGGACGAGCATGAGTCCCCGCCGCAGCCGCAGGAGTAGGTGGTGGTGCAGAAGGAAGCATCTTCTCCGCAGTTCGCGGTCTCCGTGCATGTGTCCGAGGAACATGAATTCCCGCCGCAGCCGCTAGAATAGGTGGTGGTGCAATTTCCAGCGTCTCCAGCGCAATTTGCTATGTCCGAGCAAGTTTCTGAAGAACACGCGTTGCCTCCACAATCACAGGAATAGGCATCGCAGGACGAGGGCTCTCCGCCACAATTGGCTGTTTCCGTGCAGGTACCCGATGAACAGGCATTGCCTCCGCAGTCGCAGGTGTAAGTCGAAGTGCAAAGGGTGGCGTCGTTGCCGCAGTCGCCCGCCGCATTACACCTCGTGCGGGAGCAAAGATCCCCGCCGCAGTCGCATGTCGGGAACGGATTGCAGTCTCTTTGAGGGTTGTTGGAACAGTTGTCTGATTCATCGCAGTTTCCACATGATGGACCACCGCAACTACACGACCAAGGGGGCTGGCACAGATCCGAATTTCCATCGCAGTCCCCATCACGGGAACTACAGCCGCAGTAGTCGCTGGGGCAACTGCACTCGAAAGGAACGCCGTCACGGGCATCGGTGTCGTTATCGAGCAATTCGGCCAGATTATCGACGCCATCGAGATCCCAGTCCGCGTCATACTCCGTGTCATCGCCTTGCCTCACAAGCATTTGACCATACTGATCATACCCATTAAGCCCGGGATCTGACGAAAATGGATCCGTGCCGTGGTAGAATTCCTCCCGGTTGAACCACCAATCGCCATCCGGATCATTTGCGGCATCACTGCGGTCTCCTGGATCAAGGCCATGGGCCTCCTCCCAGACATCTGTCATGCCATCCAGATCGGAATCGTATTCGTCACCGTAGTCTGCGTTGGGTGAGCTGCCGGTTTGGTATTCCTCCAAGTTCGAGATGCCGTCCGCATCCAGATCCCCGGTGTCATCGGAACCCTTGGCTGGATTCAGGCCATAGAGCCTTTCAATATTGTCCGGGATGCCGCCGCCATCGCTGTCTCCGAGGAAGATGCGCACCTCAAGGTAGTCGGATGTGCCATCACCATCGGTATCGCTGGAGGCGGGGCTGATGGGTTCTGGAAAGCCTGGGAAGGCGATGCTGGCGCTGATTTCCTCTTGGTCAGTAAGGCCATCGCCATCGGTATCCGCGTGCAGCGGATTGAGCTGGGGCGTGGCGATGACAATCTCATAGTAGTCCCCCAGGCCATCGCCATCACTGTCGGATTCTTTGGGGTTGGTTTGGGAGGTGGTAACCTCGTAGTCATCCGTGAGATTGTCCCCATCAGTATCGCTGCTGTTGGGATTGGTCCCCAGGAGATATTCGGTGCCGTCCTGGAGGGTATCGCCATCGCTATCATTGGAGAGAGGATTGCTGCCCCAGGAGGCTTCTAGGGCATCGTCCAGGCCGTCGCTGTCGGAATCGGTGCTGTTGGGATTGGTGCCGAGGGCGGCCTCTTGGTCATCGGTGAGGGTATCACCATCGGTATCGGCAGGCGGAGGAGGGGCGGGCTGGCCGTGGACCTCAATGTAATCACTCTCGCCGTCGCTATCGGTATCGGCTAGGATGGGATTGAGCGAACCGGCAGGAGTGGCTGCGAGCTCGTCGCCATCGGTGAGGCCATCTCCATCGCTGTCCGAGTTTTGCGGGTTCAGGGAGAGGCTGTTTTCAGTGAAATCGGAGGCACCGTCGTCATCGCTGTCCGCATCAATGGGGGAGCTCCCCCAAGAAACCTCCACACCATCTAGGAGGCCGTCGTCATCGGTATCGCTGTCGTTTGGAAGGGTGCCGAGGGAAGCCTCCTGGCTGTCGAGCAGGCCGTCGCCGTCCGAATCGGTGGTGTCTGGCGGCGGTGGCTCGGGGGTGGGGATGCCGTAGTAGGCATTGTAATCGCTGATGCCATCGCTGTCCGTATCGCTGAGGACGGGGCTGTAGGCACCGCCCAGGCTTATCTCCAAACCATCACCGAGGCCATCCCCATCGCTGTCGGCATTGCGGGGATTTGTGCCGGCACTGATCTCATCGGCATTGGTCACGCCGTCGCTGTCTGGGTCGGCGGTGGCGAGGCTGTCTCCGCTGAAGTCTTCGAAATCGGTCCAGCCATTGTCATCGCTATCTGGATCGAGGGGATTGGTGAAGGTGGTGAGGAGCTCGTCGCTGTCGGTGATGCCATCGGCATCCGTGTCAGGATTGTAGCGATCCGTGCCGATGAAGTCCTCATACCAGTTGGGGAGCTGGTCGAAATCACTGTGGCCGAGATTCGGGCCGGACTCCGGCTCCTGGCCGTCCCCATCCCAAACGGGCTGATTCTGCCAGGTGGCAGGCGGAGGGGCCGCGCCATCCGGCTCATAACGTGCCCCCTGCAGAAGAGGGGCCGTCATCCACTGCATCATGGAGATGATTTGCAGCCAAGCGATCCAGCGCTGGCGGCGGAACCGCCTCAGGGAAAACGGGTTCCCAGTGAGTGACTGGATGGCCGGATGAGCATTCATGGCAGGCGGAAGTGGCTATTTTCTTCGTTTCCGGCGCTCTTTTATCAAAAGCAGGGTCTTTGGAAAAGAGAAACGTTCTTAACCTCTAATAGTTAAAACTCTTAACCACCACTCTGGCCGCCGAGTAATTTCGGCCTCACAAACCGCGCGGCGCCATCGAGTAGAGGCCGATGGTCACATCATAGGCATCCAAAGCACCCATGCGCTTCAGTTCGTGCCCGGCACCCCAGGAGTCGGTGAAGAGGATTTGCGTGACCAGGTTCTTCTCGAGCTTGTAGCCGATGATCATGCGCATGTGGCCGCCACGCGTCTGGCCGGCTCCGGGCAGGGGCGGCTCCTCGTCGGCACGACCCAGCTCGAGTGCCCACAGCAGCGGGACGCCCTTGTTCACATACTCTTTGACGATGCTGTTGAATTCTTTGTCTGAGACGCGGCGCTTTCCGCTGCTGCCAGAGTAATACTGCTCGGGATTCACCAGCGGCTTGAAGGTCACTTTGAAACGTCCGTCGATCTTCGCGAGGCTCTTCTGCATGCCGAAGACGTTCGCGCCGCTGTCCGCATCCACGCTGACGAGCTGCGCCATCTCATGCTGGTCACAGGGGATGCGCATGTACTCAAAGAGACGCTGGCAGCTCGCCGCCACGCAGTAGCCTTTCTGGCCCTGATCCACCATCGGCACGCCGGTGATGTAAACTTCACCGTCTGGTTTTTTGGTCACGCGCTTGATGAGCTCCATGCTCTGCACGCCGGTGACCATCTTGCCCATGGTGTGATCGCTCTGCCCCGGCGCGGCCAGCTTCAGGCGCAGGAACTCCGGTTTGATCACCTTCCCCGGCACGTTGTACTCGTTATATTCGAGCAAGGCAGTGGCCTGCGGAGAGGTCCACATCCAGCCCGCCACGGGCAGCGCGGCATTCGTCGAGTTGAGCTGGCGCTTCGGGGCCACCTTCAGCACCTGGCCGAGGTTCTGTCCGATGGTTTTGAAGATGCGGTCAAAGTCCTTCACCTCGATGTCACCGCTATCGCCCCGGTTGTAGAAGGAGATCGTCGATCTGGCCACCTTGCCGTTGAGGAACTCCAAAACGGCCTCCTCCACCTTGATCGAGCCGCCGAACATCGTCAGCTTCGTTTCCACATTGGAGAACATGTGGCGGGAAAACCGGGCGCGGGACTTCTCCGCGTTCATCCACTCAAACTGCGGCGGCTTTTTCTGCGCCTTCGGGTCCTCCAGCTTTGGCGTGTAGAGCATCTCCAGCCCGTCCGACGACGTCGCCCAGATCGTGGCGAGCTTGATGAGCGCATCGAGATCCGCCGCCAGCTCCGGCACCCGCCGTTCCCTGCCCTCCTCCTGGCCCGCGAGCGGCAAAGACACCCAGCCAAGGCTGGCGAGAGCGAGGACAAGCACGCGGGTTTTCATGCGTGGCTTTTAGCAGGTAGGCGGAGCGGGTGTCAAT
>JBJONJ010000174.1:0-5807 GCA_046051905.1 Verrucomicrobiota bacterium | reverse complement strand
TGGCCTTCAAAACCGGCGCGGAAGCATCCGCAGGACCGTCAAACTGCTGCGGCCATGCACCGCAGGGCGCCTGCGCGGCCAGCAAAGTATCCAAGGCCGCCTCCTTCGCCTTCTGCAAGGCCTTGTCGTTTTGGAAGGCCGCCTCGTAGGAGACCTCCAGCATCAGCATCAGGGCGGACTGCGTCTTGTTGTCATCCAGCGTGGAGTGATTGCGGCGTTTGCCGGTTTCTTTGTCACCCGCTTCCCACTGGCTGCGCAAATGGAAGCGTCTTACCTTCTCCGGCTCGAAGTCAAAATCACTGTGCCAGCCTCCGGATGCCAGTTGGGATTTCATCAAGGCCCCTGCGGCTTCGCGGGCCGCATGGAGAAAAAGCTCGTCACCCGTGGCCCTGTAAGCCCGCAGCATGGCCAGCCCCATCGTCGTCGTGCCGGGAGGTTGGATCGAGATGATCGTGGGAGATTCTCCGTGCTCCACCTCGCCGATTTTGCCTTCTTTGTCATACGACGAGGCATAGCCGCCTTCACGGGCCAGATGCGTGTGAGCATAGGTCACGGCCTTTTTCATGGCTGCGGTAAGCACAGCCGGATCAGGCAATTCGGCGGCAAAAGCGGACGAGACGAGAAAAAGGAAGGCGAGGAAACGCATGAAACCTGCAAACGAGGACCAAGGCGCATTCATGCACTCACTTTTCCGCCACACAGGCATCATGGATCTCCGTCAAAATCTCACGCAGGCCATAGCGGCGTTTCCAGGCGGGGTAGTGCACCTCAAATTTCGCCGGTGAGCCGATCCACCAGATGTGATCGCCGATGCGGTTTTCCTCTTTGTAGGTCCACGCGAGCTTTTTACCGCTGATCTCCTCGCAGAGCTGGATGCCCTCGATCATCGAGCAGGCCGCCTCGCGGGAGGCCCCGATGTTGTACACTTGGCCGCTCGTCGGCGCGGCGATGAAATGCACAAACGCGTCGATCAGATCCGCGCTGTGGATGTTGTCGCGCACCTGCTTGCCCTTGTAGCCAAAGACCGTGTAGGGCCGCCCCGTCGCGGTGCATTTCATCAGCCAGGCGAGAAAGCCGTGCAGCTCAGCTCCAGCATGCGCCGGGCCCGTGAGGCAGCCGGGGCGGAAGCAGCTCGTCTTCATGCCAAAGTAGCGCCCGTATTCCTGCACCATCACATCCGCCGCCACCTTGCTGGCGCCAAAGATGGAATGCAGGCAGCCGTCAAGGCTCATTGTCTCGTCGATGCCGCGAGCATGAAAGGGATGGCTTTCCGCGACCTCCCAACGTGTCTCCAATTCCACCAGCGGCAGTGTGTTCGGCGTGTCGCCATAGACCTTGCTCGTGCTGGTGAAGATGAAGGGTACGTCCTTGGCATGTTTTCGTGTGGCCTCGAGCATGTGAAGCGTGCCGGTGGCGTTCACGCCGAAATCAGTGAGAGGCTCGCGCACGGCCCAGTCGTGCGAAGGCTGTGCCGCCGTGTGGATCACCGCGCCGATGTCGCCTGCATAAGTGGCGAAGACCTTTTCCACTGCAGCCATGTCGCGGATGTCGAGCGAGTGATGGTGGTAGTTCGTGAGCGCCTTTTCGAGCCGGAGGCGCTGTGGATTCGTCGAGGCATCATCGCCGAAAAAGTAGCGGCGCATATCGTTGTCGATACCGACGATGCGCCAGTCCTCCGCGTGCAGGCGCAGGACCGCTTCCGAGCCGACGAGGCCGCAGGAGCCGGTGATGATGACGGTCTTCATGGTGCTTGGGGCCGCGAGACTAGAGGTTCCATCCAGTTTGGCAAGACGATCGCGACCCGTCACAGAGCTGGACCTTTGCCGGTGCGCTGTGAACCATAGAGCAGAACTTCAAAGCATTTCACAAAAGGTGCAGCCTAGGTTAATTCATCACCCAATGCCCGCCCGCCCGCCCCAGCTCTTCAGCATCCTCATTCCCGCCCGGAACGAGGAAGGCTGCGTGTGCTCCACCGTGCGCGATGTGGCGGCTAGGCTCTCCGTCAGCGGCATCCCGCATGAGATCCTCGTCATCAATGACGGCAGCGCGGATCAAACTTCCCCGCTGCTGCATGCACTCGCCGCCGAACTGCCCGCGCTCCGCGTGCTCGACAAGCCAGCGCCGCACGGCATCGGCCTCGCCCTCATCCACGGGCTGGATCACATGCGCGGCGATGCCGTGGCCATCATGATGGCCGATGAATCCGACAGCCCCGATGACCTCGTGCGCTACTGGGATCTCCTGGGCGAAGGCCACGAGTGCGTCTTCGGCAGCCGCTTCATCAAAGGCGGCAGCGTTGACGACTACCCCACGATCAAATGGGCACTCAACCGCCTCCTCAACACCTTCATCCGCCTTATCTTCGCCATTCGCCTGAACGACACCACGAACGCCTTCAAGGCCTACCGACGCGAAGTCATCGACGGCTGCCGCCCGCTCATCGCCCCGCATTTCAATCTCCTCGTCGAGCTGCCGCTCAAAGCCATCGTCCGCGGCTACACCTGGACCGTCACGCCCATCTCCTGGAAGAACCGCACCACCGGCATCGCCAAGCTCAAAATCCGCGAAATGGGCAGCCGCTACCTCTTCATCATCCTCTACGTCTGGCTGGAGAAGTTTTTCAGCCGTGGAGACTACCGGCGTAGGATCACACCTTGAAGTGATTTCAACGCTGCCTTTAACTTTGCTCACCCATGCTTCCAATTCCCTCTTGCTCAGCCAGTCAGCTTTGGTGGGAGGGCATTTTTTGCGTCGGAATGGTCATGATGATGGCGAGTTGCGGCAAAGAATACACCAAGGTGCCTGTGGCTGAGGTAAAGGAGGCTCCCGCGCCTTATGTGATGGCCAATGAGAAAGTCGTCTTCGCTCAATATGCCGGGGGGATGACTTGTGCGGGATGTCATCCAGAGCAGTTCGCGAAGTGGAAGGAGTCGCATCATGGGCTGGCGGAGCGGAAGCCGGACGCGAAACTGGATGAAGCGGCGTTTGTGCCGACGCAGACCTTTAAACATGGCTCGCAGAGCACGGAAGCGGCGAAGAAGGAGGCGGAGTATGTGCTCACGGCGCTGGGTTTTGGCAACAAGGTGGCTCCTTACAAGGTGGAGCGGGTGATCGGCCATGATCCGCTGCGGCAGTTTCTGGTCGATGGCGGCAGCGGAAGGCTTCAGACGATGGAGGCCTGCTTTGACCCAAACAAAGGCGACTGGTTCAACGTGTATGGCGATGAGGATCGCAAGCCCGGCGAGTGGGGTCACTGGACGGGGCGCGGCATGGTGTGGAATCAAATGTGTGCCTCATGCCACAACACGCGGCTGAGGAAGAACTACGATGTGGCGAAGGACAGCTACCACACCACGATGGCGGAGATGACGGTGAGCTGTGAGGCCTGTCACGGGCCGATGAAAAGCCATCACGAGTGGCAGCAGGCCAATCCGGGCAAGAAAGGCGATCCCACGCTCACGAAATGGTCCCGCGATCAGCACATCGAAAACTGCGCGGGCTGCCATGCCAGGCGCGGTGAGATCACCGGCGACTTCGTGCCGGGTGAATCGTTTTGGGATCACTACCACCTCACCATCGTCGATCACAGCGACACCTACTATCCGGATGGTCAGATCCGCGATGAGAACTACGAGTTCGCCAGCTTTCACAGCAGCCGCATGCATCACGCCGGCGTGCGTTGCATGGACTGCCACGACATGCACAGCATGAAGACCATCCTGCCGGGTAATCAGCTCTGCATGCGCTGCCACACGCCAGGCGGCTTTACCAATGCCCCGCCCATCATGCCGGAGGCGCACAGTTTCCACGGCATCGAGAGCACCGGCAATCAGTGCATCAACTGCCACATGCCGCAGACCGTTTACATGCAGCGTCATCCGCGTCATGATCACGGCTTCACCATTCCTGATCCCTGGCTCACGAAGGAGCACGGCGTGCCAAACGCCTGCAACAAATGTCATACGGACAAAACAACCGATTGGGCGCTGGAGGCCGCGAACAAGTGGTGGGGACCGAAAATGGAGACGCGCAAGACTCGCGTGCGGGCTGATTTGATCGCCAAAGCACGCCAAGGCGATGATTCCGCCCGTGATGGCCTCGTGGCGCTGCTTTCGAGCGATGAGATTCCTTACTGGAAGGCCAGCGCGGCCGTTTTGCTCGAGCGTTGGATCGGCGAGCCGGCGGTGCAAAGCGCGGTGACGGCGCAGTTGCAGCATGCACATCCTCTCGTGCGGCAAAGCGCCGTGCATGCGCTGGAGGCCATGGCTCCGAGTGGTACCATCCGCTCGCAACTTGAGCCGCTGCTTGATGATCCGGTGCGCAGCGTGCGCTCCACCGCCGCGTGGGCGCTGCGTGATTCGTTGAACCTCGATTCCACCGCCGGCAAAGATTTGCTGCACATGCTCTCACTCAATCTGGACCAGCCAAGCGGCCAGATGCAGGCGGGGCAGTTCTGGTTTGCACGCGGCAATCATCCGAAGGCCATCGAGCACATGGAAAAGGCCATTTTGTGGGACCCAAACTCGCCCCCCTTCCATCATGACCTCGCCATGATTCACAGCGTCACCGGCCAGACGAAGCTGGCGATCGCCAAGATGCGCGATGCCATCCGCGTGGCTCCAAAACATGCCGAATATCATTACGAGCTAGGTCTCGCGCTGGCTGAAACAGGCGACGTCCAGGCTGTCATCGCCTCGCTGGAGGAGGCGGTGCGTCTCGATCCGCTGCTGGCACGCGCTTGGTATAACCTCGGTCTGGCCAAAAACAGCCTGAACGACCCCGAAGGAGCCATGACCGCTCTATTGCGAGGTGAGGCCGCTAATCCCGCTGATCCTGCCATTCCCTATGCCCGCGCCACCATTCTCGCGAGACTCGGCCGTGGCCCAGAAGCCATGCAGGCGGTGGAAAAGACGCTTCTCATTCAGCGTGACCATCCCGAAGCGCTGCAAATGAAGATGATGCTGATGAGGCGATGAGTGCGGACGCTCAGCTGCCTTTTTTCCACTCCTCGCCCTCGTCATCATCGTCATCCATGCCGCCGTAGCCGTCGTCGTAGGCGTCGCTGTTGGTGTTGATGCCTGACTGGTTCGCGATGGCGTCGATGTCGGCGTCGGAGATTTCATCGAGATCATCGTCGTCGTCATCGTCGTCAGCATCCTCACCAGCCGCCGCTGCCCCTTTGGCCTCCTGGCCCTGCTTTTCGATCTTGGCGAGCGTCTCCGTCATATCTTCGACAGCCTCCCAAACCTCCGCGGACACGTAAATGGGGGCGTTTTGCTGAACGGCGAGCGCGATGCTGTCACTGGGGCGGGCGTCTAGCTCGACGAGCTTTTTGTTATGGAGCTCGTTCTCGGCAGTGATGATGAGGCGGGCGTGAAAGACGCTGCCTTTGACGTGATTGATGATGATGCGCTCCACCTTGGCACCAAAAGCCATCAGGATGTGGCCGACCAAATCGTGGGTGAGCGGCCGCTCCTTGCTCACGCCACGCATGAACATGGAGATGGCCGCGCCGACGGTTTCATCAACGTAGATGACGAAGACCTTCTCGGCGTTGCCGATGAACACAGCAAAACTGCCCTCCAGAGGCAAAACGGCCCGCACCTGCACTTCGACGACTTCAGAGTTCATGCCGTGATTAAATCGCACCACGGGCGGATGGCAAACGACGTGTGCGTTTTCTGCCTCAGTCGGCCTTTTGCAGGCCAAGATCAAGGTAGCGGCGGGAAAGCTCGACATACTTCAACGCCAGTCTTGCATTCGCCGCCATCTCCTCCCGCGTGAGGGCCCGCACCACCTTCGCTGGC
>JBJONJ010000173.1:0-2877 GCA_046051905.1 Verrucomicrobiota bacterium | reverse complement strand
ATCCAGCCGGATCGAGGAGATCATCGTCCTGCTCTGCCAGCGTCCAAAAGGGGCTGCCGCATGCAGCCGCCGACCTCGCGGCGCTCGGCCTCGCAGCCGGCTCATGTTGGCTTCGCCGCGCTTTCGTCCAGGAAGACCAGCCTCCAAGGCTCTAAGGTGCCCTGCTTGCACTTCCACCGCCGCCGCGCCTTACGGACATTTTCGCGATCTTAACAGGCTACCTTTCGCCGGTTTGGCCGGGGTGAACTACCAGACTTTCGCTTCATGGATTCCAAAGCGCTGCCGTGCTCGCGGTGACTATGCCAAGTATTCGGCATCCCCCGGTCGGCAGGGTAAAGGGGACAAAGGCTTGCTACGTCTCGCCAAGGTGCGCACGCCTGCTGCCGGGATCATGCTGAGCCAGTTTGACTTCCAGCCCGATGATTTTGGCGTTGGGTTTTGGGCGGTAGGTTTCGGACGGCGTTTTGTTCCCCAACTCCTGGTGCGGTCGGCAGGTGTTGCAGTGCTTCATCCACTTGGATAGTCAGCTCTCCAATTCGCCCAGCGTGTCGTGGCCGCGTAGGTAGATGTCTTGGTATTTCAGGCTGCGCCAAAGCCGCTCGATGAACACGTTGCTCATCCACCGGCCTCTGCCTCCATGCTGATACGCACTCCCCATGGCGTGAGCTTCTCGCACCATGGTTGGCTGGTGAACTGACTGCCTTAATGTGTGTTGAACATTTCCGGCACGCCGCCCGCTCGCGCTTTGGCACGTTCCAGCGCCTCCAGGCACCGCGTCACCTCCATCGTGTTGTTCACTGAGCTGCTTTTTCCAATCGGACACCTACCAGGGATGAATGCCAACTTTCTTGACGATCTGTTGCAAGGATGGTGAGTGATGTTGCTTGCGATTGTTCTTCATGGTCTGGATTTGGGTTCGGGCGTATCGCCCCAAGCCACAACCACCATGATCGCACACCTTAACCCGTGGCCCGATTTTCGGGTCCACCTCAGTGCGCGATGGAGCTGGAGAACCCCGGGCGAACACCAAGCTTGTCGGAGCCATGTCCCATGCGGATGCCTTTTTGAAGCTGGCAATCATACAGAAAACGGTTGGCCAGAAGAGCTCGTCACCCATAAGGCAGACCGTCGCTGTGATGCAAGGAGAGTCCTGCGTGAGCAATCGGGAGCGGCGCCGCTGCAATACTGCGCTGCCTCTTCCAGATGCGTCTCGGAGTTCTTGGCTGGGCGGCTTGGGGTGATTGCCGACCCGACCAACGAGATCATCTTCAAGAACATCTCCCCCGATCCTCTCCAAGATATGAAGCTCCAGCCCGAAAACCAGATCTTCGTTCCCGAATGGTTTCACCTCAGAGAATTTCCTTCGCCCTTTTCAGGCCTGTATTCCGGCCCAAAGTGCCTGCCAAAGACCCCGGCCTGAAACTTGAAACCTGAAAACTCCCCCATCCTCGGCATTGATCTCGGCACGACGAATTCGCTCGTCGGTGTCGTCGATAGTGGCTTCCCCATCCTGCTCGCCGATGAAAACGGCAGTCGCAGCACCCCCAGTGCTGTTTGTTATGCGGACGACGGCTCAGTTAGCGTCGGCGCGGCCGCTTTGCTCCAGCGGGTGCATCATCCACGGCGCACCATCACCTCGGTGAAACGGCTCATCGGACGTCGCGGTGGTGAAAGCGGCTGGCAGCCCCATTACGACCTCAGAGAACTCGGCGTCACGCCCGTCGAAGTCTCCGCCGAAATCCTGCGCCACCTCAAGTCGCTCGCCGGACGTGCCCTCGAGCAGCCCGTGAGCCGCGCCGTCATCACCGTCCCTGCCTTCTTCAACGACGCCCAGCGTGCCGCCACGAAGAAAGCGGGCGAACTCGCCGGCCTCACCGTCGAACGCATCCTCAGCGAACCCACCGCCGCCGCGCTCGCCTACGGCCTCGACAAGCTCAACGAGCATCAAAAAGTCGCCGTGTATGATCTGGGGGGCGGCACCTTCGACATCAGCGTGCTGGAAATGCGTGATGGCGTCTTTCAGGTCCTCGCCACCGCCGGGGACACCCAGCTCGGCGGCGATGACCTCGACCGTGCGCTCGCCCAATTCATCGCCCAAAAGCTCCATCAACCCGAAGGAGACATCCGCTTTCTCGAAGCCGCCGAAGCCATCAAAAAGCATCTCTCCGTGGAAGCGACCGCCACCTTTGAGAACATCAGCATCGATCGCAGCGACCTCGAACAGCTCGCCAAACCCTGGCTCGACCGCACGCGCCAGCACTGCCTGCGAGCTTTGAGCGATGCCAGAATCAAAGCCGGTGATCTCGACGAGGTCATCCTCGTCGGCGGCAGCACACGCATGCCACTGGTTCGTCAGTTTGTGGCCGAACTCTTTGGCCGAGAACCCAATACCTCGCAAAACCCCGATGAGGCCATCGCTCTCGGTGCCACCATTCAGGCAGGCATCCTCGCTGGAAGCCTGCGTCAGGTCCTTCTTCTCGATGTCACACCACTCTCGCTCGGCATCGAGACCTTTGGCGGCTTGATGAACATCATCATCCCGCGAAACACCACCATCCCCGCCAAGGCCGGCGAGATGTTCACCAACGCCGTCGCCAACCAGGACAACATGCTCATCCGCATCCTTCAGGGCGAGCGTGAGCTGGCGAAGGACAACTGGGAGCTCGGCCGCATCGAAGTCCCCTTCCCCGCCGGGCCAAAAGGCAGCGCCCGCGTCGGTGTGCAGTTCAGCCTCGATGCCGACGGCATCCTCCACGTCCTCGCCCGTGACACCGCCACAAACACCGACACCACGCTCGAAATCCGCGGCACCGCCATCGACGTCGCCGATGAACGAGTGGAGCAAATGATCGCCGAAAGCGTCGAGTTCGCCTTCGA
>JBJONJ010000172.1:0-4544 GCA_046051905.1 Verrucomicrobiota bacterium | reverse complement strand
AATCACACGCTGATCGCCGCGCTGAAAGCCGCGAACGTGAAGCACGAGTGGCACGAAACCGCCGGAGATCACTCCTGGCCGGTGTGGCGCGGCTATTTGAGCGAGTTTTTGCCGAGGCTGTTTCAGCAATGATCAACCCACGAGCTTGTCGAGATGCTGCTTCGCCCGGACGATCTCGGCGGTGGTTTCGGCGGCGGTGGGGAGGATGGGGATGCCGCGGGGTGTGGGGTGCATGAAGATCTCCGTGGGGCCGGTGAAATTGACGGCTTTGAGGGCGTCGATCAGCGGTTTCCAGTCGAGCGGGCCGCGGCCGGGCATCTGCTGGAGTTCCTCCTCCTTCGGCATCGGCTTCATGCAGCCTTTGCCGTGCTCCCAGGCATAGAAGAGCGTCATTTTTTGATCGATGTGCCGGATGAGGTCGCTCAGGAGCTTCGTTTCCTGCGGCAAGTGGTAGGGCGCGAGGGCGATGCCGATGCCGGGCATTTCGCGGATGGCGTCGGCGAGCCAGAGGAGGCTGTCCGGGGTGTCGATGAGGTTGTTGATGTGATTCTCGATGCCGATCGTGACACCGTTCTCAGCCGCGAGGGCGGCGTGAGGCTTGATTTTCTCCACGAAGTCCTTCACGTTCGCCTTGAGCTGATCGGGCGTGAGGCCTTTCCACTCACCCGAGCCGCCCGTGACGATGAAGTTCCCGCCGAGCTTCTTCACGATGGCGATTTCTTCGGTGAGCTGGAAGGGGCCGAGATCATACCGCGTGGTGCCACCGAAGCCGATGCCATGCTCCTTGAGCATCGCGGCGAACTTTTCGTGCCCGATGGCATCGAGCTCCTCGCGTTGCGTGCCATGCTTCTTCGGCCAAAGCTCGATGGCTGTGGCACCGGTCTTTTTCACCTCGGGGAGAATGTCTGCCAGCGGCAGGCTGCCATACATCGAGGAAGCAAGCATGTAGTTCAGCTTCCACAGCTTCTCGGCCGCAAAAGCGGGCGTGGTGGCTGCGGCGGCGATGGACTGAAGGAAACGACGGCGGTTCATGCGCGGATTAAAACGCCCTGCCCTCGTCTGCTTCATTCAGACTTTGATGCGCCGTCTTCAGCTATCGCGGCACTTTTTAGAGCCGCACGGGCACACCATGATCGCCCAGGAAGCGCTTCACATCGCCCACGGTGTATTCGCCGAAGTGGAAAATGCTCGCCGCGAGGACGGCATCGGCTTTGCCATCGCGGAGGACATCCACCATGTGCTCCACCTTGCCCGCACCGCCGCTGGCGATGACGGGAATGGTCACCGCCTCGCTCACCGCCCGCGTGAGGGCGATGTCGTAGCCGGCCTTCGTGCCATCGGCATCCATGCTGGTGAGCAAAATCTCGCCTGCGCCGCGTCGGCAGACCTCAGCAGCCCATTCGATGGCATCGAGTTCGGTCGGGTTCCGACCGCCGTGGGTGTAAACCGTCCACGAGCCGCGTTCGTTGCGCTTCGCGTCGATGGCCACGACGAGGCACTGGCATCCAAACGCCTCCGCCGCCTCGTCGATGACGTGCGGGGTCTTCACGGCAGCGGTGTTGATGCCCACTTTGTCCGCCCCAGCGAGGAGCATCTCGCGCATGTCCGCCACGGTGCGGATGCCACCGCCGACGGTCAAAGGCATGAAACAGCTCGCGGCGGTGCGGGCCACCACATCGACCATCGTTTTGCGCTCCTCATGGCTGGCTGTGATGTCGAGAAAGACCAGTTCATCAGCGCCCTGGGCATTGTAAACCTGGGCACACTCCACGGGATCGCCCGCATCGCGGAGTTGGAGGAATTTCGTGCCTTTCACGACACGGCCTTCCTTCACATCGAGGCAGGGGATGATTCTTTTCGTCAGCATAAGGGGGGAGGGGGCATCAAGGAGGTGGCGGGGGAAGGTTTCAAGTTTCAGGTTTCAAGTTTCAGCCTCCGCGCGGCCTTCAACTTAGAACCTGAAACTCCGCCTCATCGCACCGCGCCCACCATTTCCTGAAGGCGGGCGATCTGAGAGCGCATGAGAGCCATTTCCGCCTCGATTTTGGTCTTCCATTCGTCATCGAGCGCCGCGGCGGAACCGGCTGGCGTGCTCACGATGGACGCAGCGATGGCCTGAGGCTCCACATCACCGCAGAAAAGGTGCAAATACTGCGCCACGCGACGTCCGGGACCAGCGGGCAGACATTTGATCACCGGACCTGACCGGTAGCCGATGAGCTCGGCGAGGGTGTTGTCCACGCTTTCGATGTCCGGGAAGGCGTGCAGACGCTCGGTGCGCTGGCGCAGCTCACCAGCCGTCTGAGCCCCGCGCAGCAGCAGCATGCACAGCAGCGCCACCTGCGGGCGTTCGAGGTCTGGGAGCTTGCCTTTGAGGTTGTGGCGATACTTTTGCACGCGGGCACCCACGATGGTGACCTGGAAGACGTAGCCCCTGCCCTTCATCGAATCGAGCGCCCGCTGCACCTTGCTGTCATCGAGCTGCATCACCGGTTCGCGATTGGTCGTCTGATTGCAGGCGGAGACGAGCGCGTTCAGCGTCATCGGGTAGTAATCCGGCAGCGTGATCTCTTTTTCGATCAGGCAGCCCAGCACGCGGGCCTCCTCAGGGGAAAGAATGCTCGGAATCGCGGGTGAGGCGGAGGTGATTTCGTCGGACATGGCTGTTGGGGCGGGAAATGAAGCCGCGCTTCAACGCAGGTGCAACCATGCTGAAAACGATGTTTTCGAAATGAGTGCCAGAAAAGTCTTTCCGACCTCTTTGCCGTCCGGGTCTGGTCTAGGTGGGCCCCTTGCCGGATAAATGAATCAGGGCCTCCGGGCTTGGATAGAGTCCTTCCAGGGCCAGTGAGGCGCGTGTGGCAATGCGCAGCGGACTATTCAAGTCCAGCAGGCGTATCGTGCCACTGGCGATCCTCGATTTTGCCAGAATACGGGGTCCGCTCAGGCTGAAATGTGCGCTCCACTCGTCGATGCGCGGATTGAAAAGGCGCGTGAGGCGGCCGTTGAGCACCGTGGCAATGTCGCTGCCTTTGGCACGATTGCACTCCGGGCAGGCGTGACAAAGATTGTGATCTTCAGTGGGTCCATCGTGCTTTTCTGCGATGACGTGATCGACGTGGAAGGAGAAGTCGGAAGAACGCTCGTGAAGCAGGCAGTATTCGCAAAGACCGGAGGCTCGCTGCTGAACAAGCAGGCGCAGCTCGGGCGCTATCCAGGAACTGCTCATGCCGCGGCGAGGTCTTGCCGGCGAACATGCAACCGGGCACGCGATTTGGCCAGCGTGAGCATGCGGTAGAGCTCCATCATGCGATCCAGTTCCTCGCTTTCCTCAGCTGTCAGGCCCTCGCACTTTTCGCGGGCGATCAAGTCTTCAAAACGCGCCTGTGCCTCAGGCGACGGCTTGAAAGCGAGCAACTCCTCCGTGGTGTGCCCACGTGCGATCAGGTCGATGGCTTCATCGTAAAGGGTGCTCATGATTCAAAGGATAAGGGGATCAACGCGGAACGACAAGACGAAACTCATCCTGCGCCTTGGGAACAAAGCAAAGCCTCAATCGACGGCCAAAAAGCGCACGCAGATGCTGCCGGGGACTTCCACCTTGGTGCCGGTGAAGCTCAGCTTGCCGCTTTCGGCATCCACTTGGAAGAGCGCCGCGCTGCCGCTGTTTTGATGGGCGGCGATGAGCCACTTGCCGGTGGGATCGAGGCAGATGTTACGAGGGATCTGGCCTTCGACAGGGACGCTTTGGATCAGCGTGAGCTTTCCAGTCGCTGGATCGCAGGCAAAAACGGCGATGGTGTCGTGCGTGCGGTTGGACACATACACGTTTTTGCCGTTCGGATGCGCCAGCGTCTCCGCGGTGCTGAAGCCGGGCTTGCCGCGATCAGCTTCTGGCAGGGTGGACACGGTTTGAATCTCAGTCATGGCTCCGATGGCCGCGTCGTAGGCGAAAACGGTCTCGGTCATCGCCATTTCGTTGTTCACGAAGACGAACTTGCCGCTCGGATGAAAGGCCAGATGACGCGGACCGCCGCCAGCAGGAGTTTTGGCAAAGGCGGGCTCGTTCGGCGTCATCTTGCCGGTGGCCGGATCGACCTTGTAGATGAGCACCTTGTCGAGTCCGAGATCGCAGGCGAAGGCGAAGCGGTTGTCAGGGCTGAAGTTCACCGAGTGCGCATGCGGTCCGGCCTGGCGCTTCGGATCGATGCTGCTGCCATCATGCTGGATGAAGCTCGTGGCTTCGGAGACCTTGCCATCGGCACCGATGGCATACGAGGCCACGCTGCCGCTGCCGTAGTTTGCCAAAGCAGCCATCTTGCCGGTGGCATCCACGTTCACATGGCAGGGGCCGCTGCCGATGGCGCTCTGCTGGTTGATGAGCGTCAGCTTGCCTGTGTTGGCCTCAATCGAGAAGGAGCTGATGCCGCCCCCCTTCTTGCCATCCGGCGTGGTGACATCGCCGATGGCGAAAAGATACTTCTTTGATGGGTGAATCGAGAGGAAGCCGGGATTGCCCGCTTCAGCAGCCAGCTCCGGCTTGG
>JBJONJ010000171.1:0-2565 GCA_046051905.1 Verrucomicrobiota bacterium | reverse complement strand
ATGATGGTGATGGCGGCGGTATCACCAACGCGGGCTCCAGTTCCGTCAATCTGCGCACCGAAACCAGCCAGTCGTCCTTCGACAACGCCATGGGGCAGTTCTGGGGCAACAACCGGCCCACAGGTGAAAACGTGCGTGAGCGCAACTACTCGAATCTTTACGCACGCCTCACGACGCGCTCCAACACCTTCCGGGTTCACATGCGCTCGCAGGTGGTCAAGAAAGCGCGCTCCACTCCCGTGGACAAGTTTGATTCGACGCGCGACGCGGTCGTCAGCGAATACCGCGGTTCCACACTCATTGAGCGCTTCATCGATCCAAATGATGCCACCGGCATCCCAGACTATGCTGCAGGAAGCCCATATTCCGGCGGCAAACCGCCGCTGGATGCCTTCTTCCGCTACCGCGTTCTTGAAACCAAGCGTTTTGCACCCTGATCCCACCTGCTGATCACCGCCATGAATGCCTTCAATCAAACTTCTTCCCCAAACCGGCTTCGCTCAGGCTTTTCGCTTGTTGAAGTCGCCCTGGCCGTGGCCATTGCCGCGCTCGGAATCATCACCTGCCTCGGGCTCTTGCCCGAGGGCATGGAAATGTCCAAAAAGACCGCCTCGCTCGCCATCAACAGCAACATCGTCGAGCAAATCATCCGCGATATCGAAAATGCCTCTGGCTGGCGGACATTGAAGCCGACCTATCAAACTCCGAGCGGCTTTCCTTCCGCTGGAACGCCACCCACTGAACAAGATCAGCGCAAATACTACGACTATCAGGGCACGTCAGTTCCAGAAGGGGATCCTTCCATCGCCATGGTCGCCAGCATTGATTACAATCAAACAAGTCCTGTGCCTGGCCCGGAACGCGGGCAGGACCAGCAGTTCCTTGCGCGCATCATCATCCGCATCGCTGCAACGACGAATAGCGACTACGAATTCAACAATGAGCAGCAGGAGGCCGGATCTTTCCAAACCTTCTTTCACTACGTCGCCAAGCAGCGCTGAGCTTATTTGATCTATGAACACGAGATTTCTTTCACAACGGCAACGCGCCTCCTCCTCAAGTCAGGCATTCACACTTGTGGAGTTGATGGTCTCCGTCTCCATCCTCGTCATTTTGATGCTGGTGGTTTCCAACTTCATCGGGCTCGTGCAGCGCACCTGGGTGCGCACCAATTCCAACGTGTCCCAGTTTCGTGAGGCGCGGATCGCCTTCGACATCATGACCCGCACCATCAGCCAGGCCACGCTGAACGCCTATTGGCAGGCAGACACGGAGCTTGTGGCCACGGACAATCTGGGGGACAAAGTCCTCCGCGGCAAAGCCTTCAAGCGTGTGTCCGAGCTTCAGTTTGTCTGCGGCCCCAGCGTGGGTAGTGCGGCAAGGGCCTTGTTTGATGCCGGTGGCGCACAGAATTTTCCAGGCCATGGGGTTTTCTTCCAAGCTCCGCTTGGGGTCACGCGGCTTGTTTACACCCAGGGCACTGAGCAGATCGCAAACACAGAAAACATGGTCAACCTGCTTTGTGGACGGGGTTATTTCGTGTCGTGGGGCGGCGATGAGGCGTTTCGCCCTGCTTTCTTGGAGAGCAAAGGGGTGCCGGAGAGGTTCCGTCTGCGCTTGATGGAGTTCCGCCCCACTTCTGACAAGAACCCCATTTATGCCCCAGGCTACCGGCTCGAAGAGGCGGATAATGGCACTGGCACCATTCTGAACTCGAAAAATTGGTTCCGCCAAGCCACGGATGCATTGGGGCGCACGACTTCCGCCAATCAGCAGACCGCGCAGGAAGGCAGTGCGGAAAACGCGGCGAGCGCCTCTTTCACGCGCCCGGTGGCTGAGAACATCCTTGCTCTCATCATTTCTCCCCAGATTCAGACGATCGGGGAGAACAATGCCTCCAACCCTTACGAAATCGCGCCGGATTATTTTTACGACTCCACCCTGAAGGGAACCAACCTCGGGAGCAAATACGGTGAGCAGGGCACGCAGCACCTGCTCCCGCCGCTTCTGCGCGTGACCATGGTGGCATTGGACGCACGAGGTGGCGAGCGCCTGTCCGACCCGAACAATGAAGATTTTCGCAACGAAGTAATCACGGCGGTGACGTCCAGATTTACGACAGCCGTCAACTATCAGGCCGATCTCGAGCAACTGGAGAACGATTTGATCACGCGACGCCTCGCTTACCGGGTCTTTACCTCCACCATTGCGCTGAAAGGCGCGCGATGGAGCAAATAACCCCTGACTGTTCATCTTCACCCAGTTTCATGCCATGAAAGCCAGCACCCCACAGCCGCGGTTTTTCCAGCGCGCCTTCACCTTGATCGAAACGCTCGTCGTGGTCTCGATCATCGTGCTCATCCTCGTCATGACGGCTCCCAGCCTTTTCAGCACGATGCAGGCCACTCGCCTGACGGCGGCCGGGGAAACAGTTCTCGGCTTTTTGTCAGAGGCCCAGCAGGTGGCCCAGTCCCAGAACACCCCTGTCGAAGTGCGTTTTTTCCGCTATAAGACAGCCCTCTCGCCCTATCAGGCATTTCGCTCCATGCAGATGTTTAAGATCAC
>JBJONJ010000170.1:0-12632 GCA_046051905.1 Verrucomicrobiota bacterium | reverse complement strand
TGCATCGTTCATGAGTGGAGCATAACGCGCTCCACGCCACCTTCCAACTCAGATTCAGGCCATTTGAAAGCTTCTTGTGGAGCAGCACAGATCGACAGCTCGAATCATTCCTCTCCTTGCGTGCGTATTGGCTGACTCGCTCATTTATGAAACGCTCGATTCTTGCTCTCACTCTCTCCTTCCTCACCACCGTGCAGGCGGACGTCACGCTGCCGGCGACGTTTTCGGATCACATGATTCTCCAGGCTGATGCGGCGGTGCCGGTTTGGGGTTGGGCGGGGCCGGGGGAGGAGGTGACCGTCTCCATCGCCGGACAGTCGAAGTCGGCGAAGGCCGATGAGAAGGGCGAGTGGCGCGTGAAGCTCGATCCGCTGAAGTCGGGCGAGAGCACCACGATGACGGTGAAAGGCAAAAACACGATCACGATCCACGACGTGCTCACGGGTGAGGTGTGGCTGTGCTCGGGGCAGTCGAACATGGCGTGGACGGTCGGCAGGCTACGCTCCTTCAAAGACGAGCAGGCTACCGCGACCGCGCCGCAGCTGCGCATGTTCGTGGAGTCGTCCGGCGGCGTGGGGGCGAGCAATCTGAAGCCGCGTGGCGAGTGGAAGCTGACCACGCCGGAGAATCTCGCCAACTTCAGTGCCACGGCGTATTTCTTTGGCCGACATCTTCACCGCGAGCTGAAGCAGCCCGTCGGCCTGCTCGTGTCCGCCGTGGGCGGCACGCCGATCCAAAACTGGATCAGCCCGAAGTCGCAGCGCACGCATCCCGAGATGGCGAAGGCTTTCGCTGGGATCGACGCCACGATGAAAACCTGGACGCCGGAACGCGCGAAGGAGTTGTATGCGCGGCAGCTCGAAGGCTGGCAAAAACAGGCCGATCAAGCCAAGGCAGCGAACAAACCCGTGCCGCCAAAACCCGCGCTCAATCCTGATCCGCGCTCGCGGGCACCAGGAAACCTCTTCAACGGCAAAATTGCGCCGCTGGCTGGTTACGCGATCAAAGGCGCGATCTGGTATCAGGGCGAGTCGAACGCCTTCACGGTTGAGGGCGGCAAGTTTTACGCGGAGCAGCTTCCCATGCTCGTTAAAGACTGGCGCGAGCACTGGGCGCAGGGCGATTTTCCTTTTGCGTGGGTGCAACTGCCGAACTTCCACAACGATCGTTTCCTCGGCTGGTGCGAGGTGCGTGAATCCATGCTGAAGACACTCGCCGTGCCGCATACCGGCATGGCGATCTGCCTCGATCTCGGCGACCCGAAGGACATTCACCCGCAGAACAAACAAGAAGTCGGCCGCCGCCTCGGTCTGTGGGCGCTGGCGAAGGTTTACGGCCACTACATCGCCTGGAGCGGCCCTTTGCCCAAGGCGCAGCAGTTTGAAAACGGCGCCGCGGTTTGCACTTTCGAGCATGCGGAAGGCCTGAAAGCCCGTGCAGGCCAAATCGAAGGCTTCGAACTCGCCGGAGCCGACAAAACTTTCCATCCCGCCACCGCAACGATCGACGGCGAGAAAGTCATCGTCACCTCGCCGACCGTCAAAACGCCTGTCGCCATTCGCTACGCCTGGAAAGATGATCCCATGGCGAATCTCGTGAATGCTGCCGGGCTGCCCGCCTCGCCATTCCGCAGTGATGCGTGGTGAAATCATGACCACTAACTCCACCATTCAATCTATGAAAACTCTGATCCTACTCATCTTCATCACCACCTTACTTGCCGCCCAGACTCCAAAGGGCGAGCCAACCAATGCAACTGAGGCCGCAGCCAGAAAGGCCAAGGCAGATGCCATCATCAACGAGCGCTATCAGGCCCTCGTCGCCAAGCTCCCACCGGATCAGCAGGCATGGGAAAAGGTGCTGCAGGACCAGCTTGGCGGCTTTTATCTGCCTCTGCACAAAAGCGCAAAATTGGCCGGGCAGTCCACCGCCTGGGATTTCGTCCAGGACGATCCGAAACTGCCTCGTGTGCTTCTGATCGGTGACTCCGTCTCACGCGGCTACACCCAGTCTGTGCGAAAGTCACTTGAGGGCAAAGCCAACGTCCATCGCGCCCCTGCAAACTGCGGCCCCACCGCCAGCGGAATCAAAAACATCGAGGTCTGGCTCGGAGACGGTCACTGGGACGTCATCCACTTTAACTTCGGCATCCATGACCGTGCGACACCGCTGGCTGATTACCAGCAGCGCCTCACACAGCTCGTTGACCGCATGAAAAAAACCGGCGCCAAACTCTTGTGGGCCTCCACCACACCCATACCCGATGATTTGCCGAAAAAACAAACCGCCGCGTCCATCATCGAGCGCAACGCCGCTGCGCTCGAAGTGATGAAACAGCATGGCGTGGCTCTTGATGATCTCTTCACCGCCATCACCCCTCATCTAGCCACAATGCAGAATCCAAACGACGTTCACTTCAACGCGAAAGGCTACGACTTCCTCGGCGAAACGGTCGCGAAAGCCATCCAGAATCAACTGACGTTGAAACCATGAAATCCACGCACGCTCTCTTTTGTGTGCTGCTCTCAACACTGGCAACACTGCACGCGGCTGATCTCACTTTGACCTCACCGCTCGATTACCATGTCGTGCAGCGGAGCACTCCGGCGAAAGGGTTGCTGCGCATCGCGGGGGAGTTGTCCGAGGCGGTGGCTTTGCCGGATGTGGCGATGGAGGCGCGGGTGATGGGTGAGAAGGAGCAAACGTCATGGCAACGTGTGGGCGGTTCGGTGTCGGGGAAGAAGTTGGCGGGTGCTGTCGAGATGCCTGCGGGTGGCTGGTGGCGGCTGGAGGTGCGTGTTTCGCAGGGTGGAAAACAACTGGCACTCGGCAGCGTGGCGCATGTGGGCATCGGCGAGGTGTTTGTCATCGCGGGGCAATCAAACTCGGCGAATCACGGCGCGGAGAAGCAGACGACGAAGACGCGTCGTGTGGCCACCTTTGACGGCAAGGCCTGGCGCATCGCGGATGATCCGCAGCCGGGCGCGAGCGGTGGTGGCGGCAGTTTCGTGCCGCCGTTTGCGGATGCGGTCGTGACCAAGGAGAACGTGCCCGTGGGCATCCTCGCGTGTGGGATCGGTGCGACGAGTGTGCGCGAGTGGTTGCCCAAAGGCGCGGCGTTTCCGAATCCGCCGACGCTGGTGAGTCGCGTGGAGCAGCTCCCGAGCGGCCAGTGGGCCAGCAAAGGCGCGGCGTATGAGGCTTTCATCGCGCGGATGAAGTCGGTGCCGCCTCAGGGCTTCCGCGCCGTGCTCTGGCATCAGGGCGAGAGCGATGCGAACCAGAAGGACACCACGCGCACGCTGCCTGGCAAACTTTACCGCGAGTATTTGGAGAAGATCATCCGCAACTCGCGACGCGACATCGGCTGGGACGCGCCGTGGTTCGTGGCGCAGGCGAGCTATCACGTGCCGGGCGATGAAGGCAGCGACGACATCCGCGCGGCGCAGGCTTCGCTTTGGAAGGATGGCATCGCACTCGAAGGCCCGGACAGCGATGCCTTGAAAGGCAATCTGCGCGAACGCGATGGCAAGGGCGTTCACTTCAGCGGCGAGGGGTTGCGCGTTCATGGTGCGAAGTGGGCCGAGAAGGTGCTGCCGTGGCTCGCCAAGCAATGGACCGAGCCTCGCCAGACGAACGACGGCACCGAGTGGAGCGACTTTGCGCAGCTCCCTGAGTGCCACAGCCTCGGCTGGGTGAGCGCGAACGTGCAAACGAAGTCCACCACGAGCTGGAACGGCGTGCTCGATGAAGCGAAGTGGGGCACGCCATCGCCACAGCAAGCCGTGGCGCGAAATTGGGATTGGAAAATCAGCGAGGCGCAATGGCGTGAGGCCGTGAAGCAAAAAGGCGAGGGCAAGCGCGAGGAGGTCGCGTTCGATCTGTGGCTGCCGGAGGGCATCGAAAGCGTGAAGGGCATCGTCGTCATGTCTGGTCACGGCAGCGGCGAGAGCCTGTTTCGTCGCGCGGACCTCCGCATGCTCGCGAAGGAGCTGCACCTCGCGCTTTTCAAATTTGTCGGCAATCCGATGCAACGCGGCTTCTGGCCGCAAAGTCTGCTTTGGGAGCATTTGCGGGTTTTTGGCGCGAAAAGCGGCCATCCCGAACTGGAGCATGCACCGCTGTTTTTATACGGTCACTCAAATGGCACGGGCTTCTCGGCCATTTTCACCTCGTATGAGCCGCAGCGCGTGTGGGGCTTCGTTTCGATGCGTCCCGGCATTACGTTTCAAGTCTATCAGCCCGGCGCGGCGCAGGTCCCCGGCCTCGTCATCTTCGGCGAAGACGATTCGTTCCTCGCCCGGCCTTCCCAAGAAGAAAACCTCGCCGTGGTGCCCGCGCTGCGAAAAAACCACGGCGCGCTGTGGTGCAGTGCCGTCGAGCCGAAGACCGGCCATGGCCCCGGCGAGAAAACCTGGCCGCTCGTGTTCAGCTTCTTACGTCATAGCTTCACCGCCCGCGTCCCCGCCGATGCCGATGCACGAAAAGGCCCCGTGAAGCTCCTCGCCCCCGCTCTTGAAAGCGGTCACCTCGGCCAAAACTGGCAAACAAAACCCGGCGGCTACCAAAAGCTCCCTACCGCCCCCTTCACCGATTTCCCCGCCGATAAAGCGACGGCTTCGTGGCTCCTCAACGCGGCCTTCGCGCACGATTGGCAGCAGTTTCAAAGCACGGGCGAAGTTCAGCCAAAATGAACATGCTTGATCACTTCGCATGAAGATCGCTCTCCTCACCACCCTACTGCTTGCACCGCTGGCCGCGCTGCATGCCGACGAGCGACCTCTCGTGATCATCCTGTCCGGTCAATCGAACATGGCAGGCTATGGAAAGGCCGCTGAACTCTTCAAGGAATGGCGCACGCCAACGCCGAACGTCACCTTGATCCACTGGGGCCGCCCGCAGCCACTCGCGCACGGCCAGATTGGCCCGGAGGTCACCCTGGCTCACGCTTTGGCGAGAGGGCTGCCTGGCCGCAAGATCGTGCTCTTCAAAGCGGCGCACGGCGGCACCTCCCAACTCGTCTGGCAGCCTCAGCATGACGAAGCGCGCATTGCCCGTCTGAAGCTCAATCACGACCAACGCACCGGCCATGCCTACGCGCAGCTCATCGCGGCGTGGAAGAAGGCTTTCCCAGATGGCGGAATCAAACCGGCCGCCCTCCTCTGGATGCAGGGCGAGTCCGATGCCCGTGTGCCTGAGCTGGCGAAAGACTTCCAGCAACACCTCACCAATCTCATCGCCTCGCTCCGTCGCGATCTCGATGCGCCGCAAATGAAAGCCGTCATTGCGGAGATCAATCCCGCCAAAGTCACCCCCGTCTCACCCTTTCCCTGCGTGGATGAGGTCCGCGCCGCCCAGCGTGCCATTCCCGCAAAAGACCCGCTCACGGTTTGCATCAGCACCGACGGCCTGACGAAAGCCCCAGACCAGGTCCATTACGACACCGCTGGCCAGCAGAGCCTTGGCCTCCGGTTTGCCGAGGCCTTGCAGAAGTTACTCGCCAAGGATGCCCGATGACAAAACTCATGATGAAAGCCACCCGCAACGTTGCCTGCACTCTTTTGTCCTCAGCTTGGCAGGCGGTCATGCTCCGCACGGTTCTCGCCACGTTACTCCTCGCGCCGTTGGCCGCGTTGCAATCCGCTGAGTTGAAGTTGGCGACGCCGTTCTCGGATCACATGGTGCTTCAGCGTGACAAGCCTGTCGCGGTGTGGGGTTGGGCGGATGCGGGACAATCCGTGACTGTTTCCTTCGCCGGACAATCGAAGTCCGCCACGGCGGGCACGGATGGTAAGTGGTCGCTCAAGCTGGATGCGCTCACAGCTTCCGCCGAGCCGCGTGGGCTGCTCGTTACCGGCAAGGAGGGGCGCAAGGTCGAGGTGAAGGATGTGCTCGTCGGCGAGGTGTGGCTCGGCTCGGGCCAGTCGAACATGGAGATGGCGGTCGGTGGTGCGAACAACGCCGCCGCTGAACAGGCTGCGGCCAACTTTCCGCTGATCCGCTACTACGCCGAGTCCTCCGCCCCCGCCGAGACGCCTCAGCCCGAGGGCAAAGGTCTCTGGCAGCCATGCACGCCGACGAATGTCCGACGCTTCTCCGCGACGCTCTACTTCTTCGGGCGCGAGATTCACCGCGAAGTCGGTGTGCCCGTTGGGCTGATTTGTTCGGCGGTCGGGGCCACGCACATCGAGGCCTGGATCCCGGCGGAGGCTCAGTCTGCGGATGCGGAGACGAAGGCCGAATACGACAGCCAGTTGCGCGGCTGGCAGCACTTTGACGAGGCGAAGTTGAGAGCCGACTACCCGAAAAAACTCGCCGCCTGGAAGCTCGCTGTCGAGCAGGGGAAAGCCGGGGCCAAAGATCAGCCGTGGACACCCGAGGCGACCCTCGCTCACCTCCGGCGCAAAGGTCCGCCCGCAGGTCTCTACAACGGCAAGATCGCCAATCTCGCCCCCTTCACTGTGCGAGGCATGCTTTGGTATCAGGGCGAAAGCAACGCGGGCCATCCTGGCCTCTACCACAAGCAGCTCTCGCAGCTCGTCACCAGTTGGCGCTCGCTTTGGAATGATGAGCTTCCCTTCGCGTGGGTGCAGTTGCCAAACTTCACCTCAACGGGCGAAGGCTGGCCGCGGATGCGCGAGGCCATGCTGAAGACACTCACGCTGCCAAAGACCGGCATGGCCATCACCATCGACCTCGGCGATGCGAAGGACATCCATCCGAAGAACAAGCAAGATGTCGGCAAGCGCCTCTCCGTCTGGGCGCTCGGCACCGTCTATGGCAAAAACGTGCCCGCTATCAGCGGCCCGCTCCCCGCAGGTTCGACCATCAATGGCAACGCCATCACCGTTTCCTTCAAGCACACCGATGGCGGCCTGAAATCCATCACCGCCAGCCCGCTCACCGGCTTCCAAATCGCCGCCGCCGATCAGCAATGGAAGCCAGCCGAAGCCAAAATCGTCGGCGAGACCGTCGTGGTCAGCAGTGCTGAGGTCGCTCAGCCCGTCGCCGTTCGTTACGCCTGGAAAGACTGGCCCGATTACAGCCTCGCCAACGGCGCTGGATTGCCCGCGTCGCCTTTCCGCACCGATGACTGGCCCGTGCCTGTGATGAAGAAGTGAGGACACCCGGGGAAGCAAAGTTGCAGCGCTCAGACTTGCTGCCGACAATTTGACGGCATTGCTCTTGTGATGTATAAAAGGCATCATGACACGGACCCAAATCCAGTTCCCCGACCCGCTGTATCAGCGGCTAAAAGTGATCGCCGAGCAGCAGGACTGGTCGCTCTCGGAGGTCATGCGCAAGGCTGCCGAGCACTTCATCACCCGTTTCCCGGAGGACCCAAAGCCCAAGGCCGTCTGGCGCTTCCCCACGCTCGACTGCGGTGGCGATTTCCTCACGGATCCCGCCCATCTGCGTCCTGAAGCCGATGCCATCCTCCAGCGCTCCGGCTCATGATCCTCTCCGCTGACACGAACCTCTTCCTCTACGCGGCGAACCCCGATTCGCCGCACCACGAGACCGCGCAACGGTTCTTTGAGGAGGAGGCAGCGGGAAAGCAACGCTTTCTCCTCTGTGGCCTCGTGCTCGTGGAGCTTTACATGCAGCTCCGCAATCCCGCCGTCTTCAAAAAGCCCAAGACCGCCAAGGAAGCCACCGCCTTCTGTGATGCCCTCCGCGCCAATCCCGCCTGGGAGTTCGGCGACTACGAACCCGAAGTCGCCAAATCCCTCTGGAACTGGGCCGCAAAGACCACCACCGGCTTCCGCCACATCATCGACGCCCGCCTCGCCTTCACTCTTCGGCATCACGGAGTCACCCACTTCGCCACGGCGAACGAGAAGCACTTCGAGGGCTTTGGGTTTGAGCGGGCGTGGAGTCCTATAGGATGAACCGCCCCTACTTCAGTTCATCGGTCGCCGAACTTGAGTCCTTATTTGATGGGAATCTTGGCAACCATGCGGTGCTTGAATCGCTGCTACACGAGCTGATGCACCGCTCGGCAAAGCGAGCGGTGCATCTTCGATCAAAGATTGAGGCAGCACTTGGACACACGCCTTCCAAACCGCCTCCGCCATCAACTCCAGAGTTCGACTTTGGGGATAAGACGAACCCTCCAGAACCAACGCCCAAAACCAGAAGCGCAACCTCCCCCTTCGCCCTCCGGTCAAGCTCCGCCCCAGCCAAAGGCAAAACGCAAATGGTCCAACGATGACCCCGCGCCATTTCCGCCGGTGTCGAACAGACCAACGGAGATTCTGGGTGCATGGTCGGCCATCGAGATCTTGTCCTCACCGACGTTTGACCGTCCACAATCCCTCGCGGGAGGAGATTCATCAAGAGTGGTTCGTTTGGATGAACTGGCTCTACCTTGGGAGCGTGGTGAACGTTCACGTCCGAATCAGCGCCTTTATTATCAAGTTGTCCTTGGCTCGGTGGAACTCGAGCCTGCGATCGAGGCATTGGTGGAACGGTTTGGAGATAGTCGGGCCGAACGCCCGTCTGCGAGAGGAAATGCAGTGCTAGCAGCGCTTGTTGTCGATAAGTCCGGAAAGCTTGTTGAGGATCCAGCCATTGGAGTTTCGAGTTTCGGATGGGGACTGATGACCGCGCTCACGGGTGATCTTGCAGACTTAGCAGGCTGGCCCGATGTAGAAAAGCGTCTGGTTGACGACATTGAGTCAGCCTTGCGCCCGCCAGAAGTCTCAGACGATGACGAAGAGTGGCGAAGCAAGCCACTCACCCGGCAGTCCATTGAAAGAGCACATCGAGCATTGGTCTCCTTGCTCGGACTACCTGATGAATGGGTCCACTCGCCAGATTTTGCGATTCGTTCGTATGTCTATTTCAAAGACCCAAGCCCACCCGAGCCGCTATTGCTCAATAGCTTCTTCCTCGGGGATTTAGCGACTGCCAAGCAGCTATTCTTGGCGGGAGAAGCTAGCCACAATCTAAAGGCCTACTTGGGCGCATGGGTGCCACCATTGCGGAGCAATATTCTCGAAGACACATCTGTCCTTGAGTCAGCATTGAGACCGCTATCAACGCCTCTGGCTCGCTGGCCTTCGAATGGGAGACACCCGTTGGCACTGCTACAGCAATCGGCAGTGAATCTGGCTTTCAGCAAGACGACTCCAGAAGGCATCATTGGAATCAATGGACCGCCTGGAACCGGAAAAACAACCTTGCTTCGTGATGTGCTGGCAAATGTTATCACGGACCGCGCAACAGCACTTTTAGCTTTTGCTGATCCAGAAGATGCATTCGAGCACTCCGGCGAAAAGCTCATGGTTGGAGGCTCATGGCTACATCTCTACAGACTCCACTCCTCACTGAGGGGCTTTGAGATGGTCGTGGCGTCATCAAACAATAAGGCCGTCGAGAACGTGAGTGCCGAGCTGCCCGGTCTCCCCCAAATCGCTGATGACGCTCCTCAACTCCGATACTTCAAGACGCTTTCGGATACGCTTCACGGAAGTGAGACTTGGGGTGCAATAGCCGCAGTGCTGGGTAATGCCCAAAACAGGTCGAAGTTTAAACAACAGTTCTGGTGGGATGAAGACTGCGGTTTCAACAACTACCTTCGAGCTGCTAGCGGCAGCCGCCAGGAGGTCCAAGTCGAAAATCCCGACACGGGAATCATGGAGCTTAAGCTGCCGCACATCGTTCTGAGCGAAGACCCTCCAGTATCGAAAAAGGATGCCCTCAAACGTTGGGAGGTAGCCTGTAAGCGATTCAAGGATGTTCGCGAGAAATGCCTATAATGGTTCGCATGGCTTGAATCGCTTCGGACGGATCTTGAGAGAACCCCTGGCCTCCATGCTGCGAAACGTGCCGCCCTAGATTCAGAGCATCGTGCTGTTGAGCATGAGAACCAAACACGCACAGCACTTGATCATGCTGAAACTCAACTCGGAGCCATTCAAAGCGAGATTGCCCAACTAACCGTGAAAGAAGAGGATCTGTTCAAGCTCCGGACAGCAGCCACACAATCGAAGGCAGGCTTGTCCAAGGTTGAAGCCACTTTAAGAACGCACGAGAAAAGCAAGCCCGGTGCCATTCGTCAGCTCTTCAACCGACAAAGCATTAGCCAATGGCAACTACACCTGGATTACCTCAGATCGGCCGTTGAGGCGGCAAAATCACAATACTTTGCCTGCGCTGACAAGCTTCAACAGATTGAAGCGACATGGGCTTCTGATTTGAACAGGCTTTCCGCTCTCCGCGTGAACCAGCAGCACGCCCTTTCTAAACGAACTGCGACGGCAAAAGAACACGACAGTGCTCTCGCCAAACTTAGAGATGCTAAATATCAGAGCCAGCAGGCAGGCGGAGTTCTCGCAAAGGCCCTTGAGCGCCTAGCGGAAGCCCGGGCCAACCATGAAGCTGCTCTTTTGGATCGAGAGTTTTGGGAGAAATCCCATGAGCACCGGCAAACGAGTTCGGCATGGTTTACTGACAAATCACAGCGCGCCCGAGAAGAACTGTTTATCGCCGCAATCCAGCTCCACAAGGCCTTCATTGACGCTGCGGCCAAGCCGCTTCGCCACAATCTCGGCGCGTTGATGAATGTCTTTTCGTCTCAATCTCTTCCGACGGGAGCGAAGCAAGCTTTGCTGGGGGATCTCTGGTCCACGTTTTTCCTGGTGGTTCCACTCGTATCGACAACGTTCGCGTCTGTTCAACGAATGCTAGGTCGGTTGCCTGTAGGCGGTTTGGGCTGGCTCCTCATCGACGAAGCAGGGCAAGCAGTGCCTCAAGCTGCGGTTGGCGCGATCATGAGATCGAAACGTGTCGTTGTTCTCGGTGATCCCATCCAGATCGAGCCAGTGGTGACTTTGCCAGACGTTTTGACCCAGAGCATTCTCCGTCGATTCGGAATCGACCCGGATCGCTTTGGTGCCCCGTTTGCATCGGTGCAAACCCTTGCTGATGCCGCCTCACCAGTGATGGCTGAGTTTCCAACCAAGCATGGCAGCCGATTCGTGGGGGTTCCGTTACTGGTGCATCGTCGCTGTAGCTCCCCGATGTTTGAAATTGCGAATAACATCGCTTACGCGGGATTGATGGTGTCTGCCAAGAAAGCGAAGCCTTCACTCATTCTTGATTGCCTGGGGCCATCTCGCTGGATTGAGATTGAAGGAGAAGGTGAAGATAAGTGGTGCGAAGAAGAAGGGATTCTCGTGCTCAAGATGCTTCAAAAGCTCCGCACAAACAACGTTGAGCCAAGTCTCTACATCGTGAGTCCATTTGTCATCGTAGCGGAAAGACTCCGCCAGCTCGTCCTCAAGTCGAAAGTTCTCCAAGGCTGGGTTGATGAGGACGATTGGGCGTGGGCAAGCACTCACATAGGCACCGTCCATACGGCACAAGGTCGTGAAGCCGAGGCTGTGATAGTTGTCCTGGGTGCACCCAATCCAGCCCAGACAGGCGCACGTGGTTGGGCGGGCAGCCGACCAAACCTGCTGAATGTCGCGGTGACTCGTGCAAAAGAAGCAGTGTATATCGTTGGCAATCGTCGCTTATGGCGCGAAGCGGGTGTCTTCGGCGAACTGGATATCCGCATCGGGTGCTGATCGGCTAGCCTTGTGAGGCAAGGCTCTCGTCCCGGTCCCTTCGGCAGGAGGTGACCTTTCTCGACGTGTTCCTTCAACTACAGCACCACATTGCTGGACCTGCGTTTTGGCTGATTGTTTAGCCGATTATGGCCGATTCGCCTGGTATGTGTTTTCCCGTCAAGGCGATCCACGGTGCCCACGCCAAAGACGCGTTCCCCGGGCTCTTCATCCTCTGCCGAAATGAAATGCCATGCGGGTGGGAGCGTTGATGAAAAGGCGACGAAACCAATTCATGAAACAGACAGCCTCTTTATCCTTCTTCCTAACGGCCATTCTCCTCGCGCCGCTGGCATCACTGCACGCCGTCGAACCCTTCCAAACTCCTGCCGCTCTGTGGAAGGACTACGACCCCAATCAGGGCGGCTTCAAAGAGGAGGTCGTGAAGGTGGAAACGAAAGACGGCATCTTCAACCGGGACGCCTACATCAGCGCGTATGTGCTCGGTGAGGAGGTTCGGGTTTACTGCCGTTACCGAGTGAAGTCCGGTGCCATGAAAGCTCCGGGCCTGCTGGTGGTGCATGGCTGGATGGGGGCGCCGGAGCCGGACAAGAAGTATGTCGAGGATGGCTGGGCGGTGATGGCGCATGACTATTGCGGGAAGACGGGAAGCCGGCCTCACTTCACGAAGTATCCGGAGACGCTGCGGCACGGAAACATGGATCGAACGGTGGCTGGACCGGCTCGGGCGAGGGACCTGGATGGAAAGGAAATCACGGATCCGAAGCAGACCTCCGACTATGTGTGGTATGCCATCCAGCGGCGGGTGCTGAGCTATCTCGAACAGCAGAAGGAAGTGGATCGCAAACGGCTTGGGGCGACGGGCTATTCGTATGGCGGCACGCTGATGTGGAATCTCGCCACCGATCCGCGGGTGAAGGCAGTCGCCGCCTACTTTGGCATCGGCTACAACGACTACTACCGCGACAAGCAGGTCTGGCTTTACAACGTGCCTTACGTCGAGCCGCCGAAGTCGTCGGGCGAGGAGATCATCCTCGCTTCCATCGCGCCCGAGGC
>JBJONJ010000169.1:0-2584 GCA_046051905.1 Verrucomicrobiota bacterium | reverse complement strand
GTGACGCCAGCGCTCCCCGAAGCATATTATCCAGCGGATATTCCAGTGGGGTTGCAGCCAAATCGTTGATCAGACGTAGGAGCAACAGGCGGGGAACCAACACGTTTTGTTTGCCGAACACTTCAAGAATACTCCAGAGCGGTTTGAATCCGATGTGAAAGTATTGTTCTCCGGTAAGGAGCTGGGAAGTTCTGTCACGGTCGAGTGAAAGTAGGTTCGAGGCGATGTATTCCGAAACTGAGTAATCCGTGTCGGCAGGCCAAAGGGAGGCGATGGCATCAAAGTAACTGGCACGCTCGAAAGGAGCAATTTTCCCTCGCTCCAAAGCCATGTGAACCCCAGATAATGCGCTACTCTGGACATATGCGTCGCTGTCGTGAAAAGCCTGCCGGATCAAAGGCAGGAACTTGGCGTTTCCAACAGCTGCAATGATGCGGATAACCGATCTCTTGACTCGCTTGTCGTTTGTGCCGGTAAAGAATGGTGCCAGCAAGTCGGAAGACTCGTCAGGAATATCTGCCCCATTATCAAGCACATCGCACAAGCGCTGAATTGGGGCTTCGGGTGGATAAAAATCCGTTCCTGTCGCTTTTGATTTCAATAGTGTCTCTGTCTGTCTCGAATCTGCAAGTATTGCTAGAGCATGAGAATGAACTGCATCGCCCAATTCGCGGATGACACGCATTTCCGACCATGCATCGCTGGCTGAGTCGGCTTTGAACACGAAGTAATCGACTAGTTTTGCGATGGCGTCTGGAGACGAGCGAACGGCACGGGCTGTCTCTTTGATCTTCCTGTCGTATTCATCAAGGTCGGGAAGAGAGCCAGGGTTGCGAATGACGTCCCAAAAGCTGTTGATGCGTGGATTCTTCCTGACCCACCAAAAGATGATCGCGACTAAAACGAACGTGACAATAACGATCGAAGTGGTGTTCATAGAGGAGGAAATCGTGAGATGAGAGTTTTGCTAGATTAGCCCGTTTTTGAGCGGCCATGCCACACCTTTGTATGAAGCTTCTTTTTTCACTTTTCTTGCTCACTGCCGTTCAAACCGCCGCCTTTGCCGCTGCGGACATCGCGGATGGAAAAGTCACTTTCTCGATCAAGGCACCAAAAGCGGCCGAGGTGCGGCTGAAGGGGCAGTGGACCAAGCAGGACACGGCGCTCACGCGTGGTGAAGATGGCTTGTGGAGCAGCGGTGCCATCGAGGTGCCTGCGGGTGTGTGGGAGTATTCGTTTCAGGTGGATGGACTGAATGTGCTCGATCCGCAAAACATGGCGATCAAGCCGCAGCGCATGCCGCAGAAGAGCATCCTGCACATCGCGTCGAATCCGCCTGCGCCGTGGGACTGGCAGGCGGCGATTCCGCATGGCACGGTGCACACGCATGTGTTTCACTCGAAGCAGCTCGGTATGCCGCGCGAGGTGGTGGTCTATACACCGCCAGATTATGAAAATGGGGCAGACAAGCTGCCTCTCTTCGTTTTGCAGCACGGCTCCGGCGACAATCAGCGCGGCTGGACGGAGCATGGGAAGGCGCATTGGATTCTCGATCATCTCATCGCCGGCGGAAAAGCGAAGCCGATGATCATGGTCATGCTGGACGGTCATCCGCATGGCATGGTGCCGCGTGATGACAAGGCGAAGCGCGGCGACTCGCTCGAAGCGTTTCGCAAAGAGCTGTTTGAGGACGCTTTGCCGCTCGTGGAAGCGAATTATCGCGTGCTGCCAGGGCAGGGGAGCCGTGCCATCGCCGGCTTGAGCATGGGCGGCTGGCAATCGCTCACCATTGGGCTGAATGCGACGGATCGCTTTGCCTACATCGGCTCCTTCAGCGGCGCGGCGGACACCGAGGCGGTGAAAGCGACGCTGGATGACAGCGCGGGCACAAATGCGAGGCTGAAGCTGCTGTGGATCGCCTGCGGGAAGGATGATTTCCTGTTGGAGCGCAATCACACGCTCATCGCCGCGCTGAAAGCCGCGAACGTGAAACACGAGTGGCACGAAACGGCCGGTGATCACTCCTGGCCGGTGTGGCGGACGTATTTGACCGAGTTTGTGCCGCGGTTGTTTCAGCCGTGAGGCAACGTGGCCATCTCGCTCCGCCAGATGAGCTTGGTGCTCCGCCAAAACTTGCGGATGAAGGCTTTATTGAGGGCGTTCGTATTTGCGCCAGCTCATGGCTCATCTCGACGGAGCGAGATGGCTACTCTGCTTCGCCCTTTTGCAGCTTGATGGCCTCTTGCGAGACCTAAGCGCCGCAGAGTCGCGTCGGAGTGAGTTCGACGCTGCGTTCGCCTGCGCCGACGAAGAGGAGGTCGTCTTGCAAGGTGATTTGCAGGTCCATGTTCTTGTCGGCAAGCGCGGCGAGGGATTGTGTGTCCTTGGGCTGGAATTGCCAGACGTGCAGGTTGTTCACGCGGGCCATTTTTTCGGCGACGGAGGCCCACCAGGTGGCGGTGGTGTTGCTGAAGCTGAAGACCGTGACCTTTCTCGCGCGACCGCAGGAGCGGACGAGGCGTTTTTCCTCCGGCTGGCCGAGGTCGATCCAGTGTTCGGTGAGGCCGGTGAGATCGAGCTGGAT
>JBJONJ010000168.1:0-3429 GCA_046051905.1 Verrucomicrobiota bacterium | reverse complement strand
GGGACGAGCTGCTGCTGCTGGAGCACCATGCCCTCGCTGAAAATGGCGGGCAGGGTGACGTCGGCGCGGGCTGCGGAGGCAAGGAGAAGCGCGAGGAGAAAGAGGCGATTCATGGCAAAGGAAACGATCTATGAAGGATGAAACACGCGTCCCCAACCCGTAAATCGTAAATCCTCCTTCATGAAAGCCTCCGCCGTCCCGCTCTCCCGCCGCCGCCTGCTCCAAAAGCTCCCGCTTGCCGCGCTGGCGGGCGGTTTTCACGTCCATGTGCGCTCGCAGGAGTCACGCGAGCGCTGGCGCACCGGGAATCCGGCCATCGATCGCCCGCGCGAGATCGCGCTCGGTTTGCTGAAGCCCACGCAGGCGCAGATCGACCACGCGTGGGAGCTGCACTTTGGCAGTGTGGTGTTTGAGAGCTACGGCTTTGCCCCGCGCTGCGCGATTGAAGCCGAGGGCTTCAATGCAGCCATCGAATCCGGTGCCTCCGCCGCTGAGCTGGCCGACCTGCGCGAGTCCATGTCGATGAATCGCAACGCGAGCAGCGAGCGAGAGCGGAAGGAGTTCCTCGATGCCTTCCATGCCGCCGGGGTGACCTGCATTTTCCAAAACACCGGCGAGGAAGGCAGCGATCCCATGCGCCTCATCAAGCGCCTCGCGCACTTCACCAAGGCGACCGATGCGCTGAAGCCCGCGCTGTCCAAAGTCACCACCGCGGAGGAGATCACCACTTTGAAAAAAGCGGGCCACGTCGGCCTCTGCTTCACCACCAACGGTGTCCCGCTCATGCAGGACTGGGAAAGCGTGCGCGACGAGCTGCGCTTCATCCGCATCTTCCACGAGCTCGGCACGCGCATGATGCACGTGACCTACAACCGCCGGAATCCGCTCGGCGACGGGGCAGGGGAGCCGCACGACGGCGGCCTGAGTGACTTCGGCCGCGCCGCCATCGCGGAGATGAACAAGATCGGCGTCATCGCCGATGTCGCGCACAGTGGCTGGAAAACCGCGCTCGATGCGGCCAAGGCGAGCGCCAAACCGATGGTCGCCAGCCACACCACGTGCTGCGGCGTTTACGAGCACTTCCGCGGCAAGCCGGATGACACCATCCGCGCCATCTGCGACACCGACGGACTCGTCGGCATCTGCTGCATCCCGCGCTTCCTCGGCGGCAAAGGCGACATCACCGCGCTGCTCGATCATCTCGACCATCTCATCGGGAAATTCGGCCCGCAGCACGCCGCCATCGGCTGCGACGTGGCCTACACCAGCCGCTTTGACAAAGAAGAGCGCGCCAAACTCAAGAAAGCACCCTCCGGCCCCGCCGACCGCTGGGAGCACCTTTGGCCCAAGGACGACTTCATCACCACGCCCGAGGCCGATCTCAGCGTCGCCTGGTCCAACTGGCCCCTCTTCACCCTCGGCCTCATCCAGCGCGGCCACAGCGACGAAACAATCCGCCAGATCCTCGGCGGCAACATGCTCCGCGTGCTCAAGGCAAATGCGGCGTGAGATTTCCAAAGCGTGGTAGCTTTATTCATGTGTCTAGCTGACAGCCCTAAGGCAGCCCGGCAGTATCGCAGCGTCAAAAAATCCGGCCAACCCCTCCCGAGTGCTCGGATTTTTGATGTTTTCGCCTCATTGTTTGTCTCACACTGGCCTTGCTGTCCTCATGCCTCGCTTCCTTCTCGTTTTCCTGATGCTGTTTGCTGTGTCGCTCCGCGCGGAGACGATGCTGCAGTATTTCAACACGTCGTGGGCGGAGATCACGGCGAAGATGCCGGAGCTGGCGGAGGCGGGCTACACGTCGTTGTGGTTGCCACCGCCGACGAAGGGGTCGGGGGGGCTTTCGGTGGGGTATGACATGTGGGATCCGTTTGATCTGGGGTCGAAGAATCAGCGGAACTCGGTGCGGACGCGGTATGGGACGGAGGCGGAGCTGATCCGGCTGGTGGAGACGGCGCATCGGTTTGGGATTCGGGTGTATTTTGACAACATCATGAATCACCGCGCTTTCGATGTGCCGGGATACAATGAGAACACGCCGATCGACATCTATCCGGGTCTGGTGCCGGAGGATTTCCATCTGCGGAAGACGCAGGACGGTTTTTACCGGAAGTGGGACAACACACGCTCGTGGAGCGACGCGTGGCAGGTGCAGAATCTCGGCTTGGCGGACCTGATCGACATCGCACAGGAGCCGGGGACGACGAATTACAACTTTGGCCTCACGGAGGGCTCCACGGCGCCAAAGATCCGCTTCATCCGAGATCTCACGCGGCCGGAGCAATACTGCTACCTGCCAAACGGCACGTATGTGGGCTTTGGGCCTGGAAATGGGATCACAACGGAGTTTCTCCAGGCGAACTCGAACTACTACTCGGAGCGGGTGGAGGATTATCTGAATCGTGCTGCGCGTTGGTTGATCGACCGCACGAAGGCGGACGGGCTGCGGCTCGATGCGGTGAAGCACGTGAAGGCGGATTTCTTCGGCGCGACGTTTGGCGCGGACAAAGATTCGTCGGACTACGGCTACTCGGGGCAGGTGCAGCGGCAGTTCAACATCACGCGTGGCTTTAGCGATGCGAACCATCGCGACACGGTTTTCAGCCTCGATGGAGGTCGCGATGATGCGATGCTGTTTGGCGAGCATCTCGGCGAACCTCCGGCTTACGGACCGTACATCGACGCAGGCATGCGTTTGGTCGATAATGACCTGCGCAGCCAGTTGAACAGCCGTTTGGGCAATCCATCGAGCGGGTTGCAAGGCTACGACTGGGCGGGTGTGGGCGGTTTCCCTGCCAATCAGGGTGTGACTCATGCGCAAAGCCATGACAGCGACTACGCGGCGCGGAAGGAACTGCAGCATGCTTTTTACTTCCTGCGTGATGGGCTCGGGCTGCTCTACACGGATGGCAATTACCAGGCGGAAACCCTTGGCGAGAGCGGCGGTGCGTTTCCACGTCATGCGAACACCTCGTTCCTCGGTCAGTGGAATGATGCTCGTGTGCCGAACCTGCTTTATGTGCATGAGCAGTTCGCGCGTGGCTTTCAGCTCGGGAGATTCAGCGATGCGGATGTCGTCGTGTGGGAGCGGCTCGATAAGCGCGAAAATCCCGCGATGAGCGATGCGGATGCGGTCACGCTGCTGGTGATGCTGAGCGACAACTACAGCGCCGGCACGGCTCGCACGTTCACGAGCGCTTTCCCTACGGGTGCCTATTTGTACAACTACTCGACCTACGGCGGTGGCTTCTACAAATTCAAAGAGGAGCTGTCCTCGACGGTGTTGCCTGCGGGCGGCTACTTCGTCTTCTCGTGGAAGAATCCGGACCCGAGCGATCTGTGGAAAAACCATGGCGGCAGGCCGATCACGATCACGGAGAACGGTGTGGAGGCCAAAACGGTGCGTGTGAGGCGCAAAGACGGCCC
>JBJONJ010000167.1:0-5735 GCA_046051905.1 Verrucomicrobiota bacterium | reverse complement strand
GCTCCAGTTCGAGCCCGATCATGAACAGCATGATCACCACGCCGAACTCCGCGAAGTGCATCGCCTCCTCGCCTTGCGAGCCACCGACCCATCCCAGCGCAAACGGCCCGATCACCGCGCCCCCAATCAAATACCCGAGCACGCTGCCCAACCCGAGCCGGTGCGCCACCGGCACCAGCAGCACCGCCGTGGCCAGGTAGATGAAAGCAGAGAGAAAGAAATGCTCGTCGTGCATGCCATGGAGAGCAAGCACGCGGCAGGCCTCGCGTCAAAAAGCTTTCGGTGAACTCACAGCTCGTGAAAAACGATCTGCGAGGGATTGCCCACCGGCACATAGTGACCGGTGAAGGCCAGTTTGCCGCTCGATTTGTCGACGCGGAAGACGGCGAGGTGATCGGCCCGCTGATTGCAGCAGGTCAAAAACGAGCCGGTGGGATCAAAGGTGAAACTGCGCGGGTAGTCGCCCCGCGTCCATTCCTCGGTCACATAGCTGAGCGTGCCATCCGCGCCGATGGCGAAGATGCCGATGCTATCGTGCAGGCGGTTTCCCGCATAAACGAAGCGGCCATCGGCGGAGACGAGGAGCTCGGAGCAGAAATTGCTGCCCGCATAGCCGGGCGGCAGGCTGGAGATCGTCTGGCGTGCGGTGAGGCGGCCGGTTTGCGGATCGAAATCAAAGAACACGATGGTGGAGCCTTCTTCCTGAATCGAATAGAGCCAGCGCCCATGCGGATGAAACGCGAAGTGACGCGGCCCATCACCGGGAGGCAGGCTGACGGAAGGTGTTTCGGCGGGGAGGAGCTTGCCGTTCTCGGCATCGAATTTCCACACGAGGATCTGATCGAGCCCGAGATCCACATGCAGCACCCACTTTCCAGTAGGGTCAGCCTCGATCATGTGCGCGTGTGTCTGGTCATGACCGCTGAAGGCGAAACTGCCCGGCGCGGCATTCGTGGCTTTGGTGGGGCCCACCGTGCCCACATCCTTTTTCACGTCCGTGGCCTCGCCCAGGCTGCCATCCGGCAGAATAGGCAAAACAGCCACGGAGCCGCCGAAGTAGTTCGCCACGAGCACATGCTTCCCATTCGGATGCACGGTGAGATGCGCCGGACCTTTGCCACCGGAGCGGACGGAGTTCACGAGCTTCAGGTCGCCCGTTTTCGGATCCATCGCAAAGGCGCTCACGGTGCCGGACTCATCCTGGCCGAGGCGTTCCGTCTCGTTGCCTGAGTAAAGATGCGTGCGTGATGGATTCAACGCGAGGCAGCTCGGGCTGTTTCCCATCTCGACGAGTCCGCAGGGCTTCATCGCACCTGTTTTGCGATCCACTTCGAAGAGGTGAATGCCGCGTCCATTGCCCGGAGGCAGGTCCACCTGCGTGGGACGCATGTTCTTTAGCGGCGAGGTGTAGGTGCCCACATAGGCGATGAGCTTTCCTTGGCCACTCGCGGCTTGAGCGGATACTCCGAGCAAGGCGGTGGCGGCAGATTGAAGGAAAAAACGACGGCGGGAGGGCAGGGGAGCAGGCATGCGTGATCACAAACGCCACGGGCGGCATGCCTCATGCAGACTCACTTCTCGTCGGGCTTCTTCTTGGCAGGCTGAGGAAACTTGGGTGGCGGGATGAAACCTCCACCGGATGAGCTTCCTGACCAGCGGTCGCCCGCTTGTTTGTTTTTGAGAGGACGAGGTGCCCTGTTGTTTTGTTTCTGGCTGCGCATCGGGTGCGTGGGTTACTTTTTTTCTTCTTCATCGAGGACTCCGTTTGGATGATGTAATCATAAGCCGTTTCGTGGCATGCGGTCTCGTTCTGGGCGGAGGCTGAAATAGTCGCGAATAGCAAGGCGATGAATGTGAGGGGAGCAGGAATTTTCGTGCGGGGGCGCAGGACTCGGCTGATTTTTTGTTTTCGCAAGGTTCTAACAGTGGGGGGCTTGCGACTTTGTCGCCTAGGAACAGGGGTGAAGGCAGGACCCGGTGAGCCGTCCTTGAATGCTTCTGCTACTGTTCAAAAGCCGTTTGCTGGAGCACTTCGAGCACAGTGTCAAAGAGGCTTGGAGGGCCGCGAACCAGTTGCGTCGCAGAACGTTCCCGCCAATCTGGCCGTCGCATGTCTTTTATCCACGACGACTTTCTCCTCTCCACGAAATCCGCCAGCCGCCTCTACCACTCGTTCGCCGAGAACGAGCCGATGATCGACTACCACAATCATCTCCCGCCGCAGGACATCGCCAAGGACCGCCAGTTCGCGAATCTCTTCGAAATCTGGCTCGAAGGCGACCACTACAAATGGCGCGCCATGCGCTGCAACGGCATCCCGGAGAGCCACATCACCGGATCTGCCTCTCCGCGTGACAAATTCCTCGCCTGGGCCAAAACGGTGCCGCAGACCCTGCGCAATCCGCTCTACCACTGGACCCACATCGAGCTGAAGCGCTACTTCGGCATCGACGACCTCCTCAACGAACAAACCGGCCCCGCCATCTGGGAAAAAACGCAGGAAATGCTCGCGCAGAAAGACATGAGTGCCCGTGGCATCCTGAAAAAATTCCAAGTCCGCGCCCTCTGTACCACCGACGATCCCATCGACGACCTCGCGCATCATCAGAAGTGCGCCGCCGATGGCTTCGAAGTCGGCGTCTATCCCACCTTCCGTCCCGACAAAGCTCTCGCCGTGCATTCACCCGAGGCCTGGAACGCCTGGTGTGACAAACTCAGCGCCGCCAGCGGCATCGACGTGAAAAGTTACGCTACGCTGCTCGACGCCCTCAGCCAGCGTCACGACTTCTTCCACCGCGTCGGCGGTCGTCTCAGCGATCACGGTTTGAACTACTGCCACGCCAACTTCGTCAGCGATGCCGAGGCCGAGCGCATCTTCCAAAAAGCCCGCAGCGGCACCGCCGCCACCGCGCAGGAGCAGGATCAGTTCGCCAGCAACATCATGCTGCATGTGGGCCGCCTGAATGCCGCCAAAGGCTGGACCATGCAGCTCCACCTCGGCCCCGTGCGGAACAACAACAGCCGTCTCGCCCGCGAGATCGGCGCCGATGTTGGCTGCGACAGCATTGGCGACTGGCCGCAAGCCGAGACCCTCGCCCGCTTCCTCGATCGCCTCGAAACCGAGGATCACCTGCCCAAAACTGTCCTCTACAACGTCAATCCCGCCGCCAACTACGTGTTCGGCACCATGGCCGGCAACTACGCCGATGGCACCACCCCAGGCAAAGTGCAGTTCGGCAGCGGTTGGTGGTTCGTCGATCAGAAGGAAGGCATGGAGTGGCAGATCAACGCCCTCAGCAATCTCGGCCTCCTCAGCCGCTTCATCGGCATGCTCACCGACTCTCGCAGCTTCATGAGCTTCCCCCGCCACGAATACTTCCGCCGCACCTTGTGCAACCTCCTCGGCACCGACATGGAAAACGGCCTCGTCCCGAACGACGAAGTCCTCGTCGGCCAAATGGTGAAAAACATCTGCTACGGCAACGCGAAGGCGTATCTGGGGCTGGCGAGGTCGTGATGAAACGACGAGCGTTTGGAATGGCGGTTGGCACAGGGGAGGCAGTTCTGATTCCGCGGGCATCTTGAAAACAAGATCTCTGAAAGAGTTGGAACATCCGAAAATGACTTGGATTGTGCGATGCTCATGACCGCGGGTATGCTCAAGCCTTGCGATTTTTCTCCCATGATGACGCCGTCGTGTGACATCGCTAAAGGTCAAAGGAAGCTGGGGCGACCCACGGTCGATCGTGCCCGAATGGATTTCAGAGTTTCCACTCCATCACGAGGCGATCCCGAAGAACAAGATCGGTCGTCGCTCCAACATGTTGAGGGGGGGGACGCCAACTGGAATGGGGTACATGTTATTGATTATATGAATAGTATAAAAAATAATTATGATATTCGAGCACGGCTTTTCTATCCCATCAGACCGACCCCCTTCGAGTAAAGCGAATCACAAACGGCCTCCCCGCTTGGGCTGTCCCATTTCTCCGCGCTTGCATTCCCGGCATATCTCGACAAAGGACGCGGCCCCATATGGCCTCCACACCTGTCATCAACCTTCGTAAAGGACACGCTGTCCGCTACAACAACGACGTCTGCGTCGTGTCCGAATTTGAGCTCAAGACGCCCCCGCGCATGGCCTCCTTCGTTCAGATGTCCGTCCGCAGCATCACCATCGGCAAGGTGTACAACCTCCGCATGACCTCCAATGAGTCCCTCGACTCGGTGAACCTCTCCCGTGACCAGCACGAGTTCAGCTACAAGGACGGCGATGGCTACCACTTCATGCACCCTGACACCTTCGAGGACGTGCTTCTGGGCTCGGACATGGTGAAGAAGGAAAAGGACTACCTGATCGAAGGCCAGAAATACATGATCCTGCTCGCCGATGACGTCGTTGCCGGGATCGAGCTTCCTGCCTCGGTCACCATGACCGTCGCTGAATCCCCGGAAGGTGTGAAGGGCGATTCTGCCAACAATGTTTACAAAGAAGCCATCATGGAAACCGGCCTTCGCGTGCAGGTCCCGCTTTTCATTGGTCCTGGCGACAAGATCAGTGTGAAAACCGAAGACGGCACCTACCTCGGCCGCGTGAACTGATCTTCTTCGCACGATTCTCCATCGAAAAAGCGCCTGATCTTGAGCGATCAGGCGCTTTTTTGCTTAACAATTTTGAAACGATGGGTTCAAATCCGCGCCGACGCGCAAAAATATCACGTCATCCATCCTACCAACAGCATCACTCATGAAGAAAACTGCCATCACCCTCCTCGCCATCGCCGCCAGCGTCGCCACCGCCTCCGCAGGTGACGCGACTAAAAAAATCATGAAGGAACTGCACAAGCCTGAAGACGCCATGTGCAAGAAAGTGGGCCGCGGTGAGGCTACCGACGCCGATCTTGCGACGCTTCTCAAAGCCTACCAGGACATGTGTGCGGACACACCGGCCAAGGGACCGAAGGCCGTCTGGGTGGAGAAGTGCCAGGCACTCATCGCCGCGATCAAGAAGGTGCAGGCCAACAAGGCCGACTCCGGTGATTTCAAGAAGGCGGTGAATTGCAAGGCCTGCCACGACATGTTCAAAGGCAAGTGATCCGCTGACAGACAACATTCCTGGAAGGCTCCGCAGCTTGCGGAGCCTTCTTTTTGCCCTCGTTCAGCGGCCGGTGCCCCGCTCGCGGGCGATGACCTCTTTGATCTTCTCCATGCGGTTCTCCGGAGCGGGATGCGTGCTGAAAAAATCGCTCCCGCCACGTCCACCTGAAGCCTCGGCAAGGATCTGCATCACGCCGATCAACTCCTCCGGCCGGTAGCCCGCCTGCAGCATGAAGCGCACTCCGAGGGCGTCCGACTCCAGTTCGTCATCGCGGCTGAATTTCATCACCTTCCACTGCGCCACCACCTGGGCCAGATGAGCACCGGTGTTGTTGTGTCCATCGCTCACCATCAGGCCCACGCCTTGTGCCAGCCCGCTCCAGAGCCGTGAATTCGCCATCTGCTCGTTCGAGTGACGACCCACCACATGGCCCATCTCATGACCGAGCACGCCTGCGAGCTGGTCCTCGTTTTTCAGGCGGCGGAACAAGGCCTCTGTGATGAAAATCTGTCCGCCGGGCAGGGCAAAGGCATTGATCGTCGTGCGGTCCGCCAGCAGGTGAAAATCAAAACGGTAGGGCGTCTGCCGCGCCGCGGTCGACGCCAGCAGGCGCTGGCCCACCGTCTTCACCTTCGCC
>JBJONJ010000166.1:0-4607 GCA_046051905.1 Verrucomicrobiota bacterium | reverse complement strand
ACGCCTGCGTTTCCTTACACGACGGGCCGGCAGTTCTTCGGCACGCCCAGCGGCGGTTCGGTGACGACCATTGCCGAGCCCGTGACCACCGCCAAGCTCGCCGGGCCGCTGAAAACCGATGCGGGGCATGGTGTCGGCATCAGCGGAGGCGACGTCACTCTCACCTGGAGCGGTGTGGAAGGCGGGACGTATCAAATCCAAGCCAGCAACAACCTCGTAAGCTGGACCGCTTTGAATCCCAGTGTCACCGCGAACGGCGACGATGTCGTCACCGTGACCGAAGCCACCGCCGCGAGCAGCAACACACGCCGTTTCTACCGCACCGTGCGCTCCTCGCTGGCCACGTATGATCGCAACGGCATCGCGGGCACCTATTTCACCAGCACCGCGCCCGTTGGTGGTGGCGACAACACCGTGACGCCGAACAGCGCCACCCGCAGTAGCGTGGTGAGCGTTGTGATCCAACTCCCGCTGCCTCTGCCGCCCGCGAATGTCGGCGTGACGAGCATCACTTTTGGCAGCGGCACGGGCATGACCGTCAGCAACATCGTGCGCTACAGCCAGACGCTCATCACCGCCACCTTCACCGTGGCCGCGAACGCCTCCACCGGCGCACGCAACGTTATCGTCACCTACAACGGCGGCGTCACGCGCACGATCACGAATGGCTTCACGGTCCTGTAGGCCAGGTCTGTGACCTGGCAGGTGCCACCTCGCAGAGGTGGCCTACAGGGGCGCGGTGATGCTGTATGCCGGGTCTCTGACCCGGCACCTCTGCCACATCAGAGAGGTGGCCTACAGCGGTGAGAAACGCCTTGCATGGACGTATCGGTTTTTCACCGTTCGCTCATGCATGTGGATTCGTCGCATCGTCATCTTCGCCGGCTTGACCGAGTCTGGGTGGATGCGCCGGTCTATTTCATCACCTGCTGTGTGAAAGACCGAAAGCCTCTGCTCGCCAATGAGACCGCCATGAGTGTCCTGCATGAGGTTTGGGAGAACGGAGAGTCACTTTACGGCTGGAAGGTTGGCTCCTACGTCGTCATGCCGGATCATGTGCACTTTTTCTGTGAGGCTACGGCGGATGACAAGCCGCTCAGCCTGTTCATCGGCAAGTGGAAGGAATGGACGGCCAAGTATCTGCACCGCCGTCACGGTTACGATGCGGCGCTTTGGCAGGATCGCTTCTTTGATCACCTGCTTCGCTCGGAAGAAAGCTACACCGAGAAGTTGCTCTATGTGCAAAACAACCCCGTCCGTGCCGGGCTCGTCACCGAGCCTGAGGCATGGCCTTATTGGGGAACCAGGCACGCTCTGTAGGCCGGGTCTGCGACCCGGCAGGCGCCACCTCGCAGAGGTGGCCTACAAAGGCGAATTGATGCTGTAGGCCGGGTCTGCGACCCGGCAGGCGCCACCTCGCAGAAGTGGCCTACAAAGGCGAATTGATGCTGTAGGCCGGGTCTCTGACCCGGCAGGCGCCACCTCACAGAGGTGGCCTACAGGGGCTACTTCTTGGCCGCTAGTTCTTCGATCATGAGGTCCTTGTAGCGGACGATGGAAGTTGCGCCGCCGTGGATCTGCACGGCGATGATGCCGGTGAGGTCGATGTTCGGCTCCGTCTCGGTGTAATCGACGGTCTGCACGCCATTAAGCCAGATCTGAATCCGATTCCCCTCCGCGCGGATGCGGTAGTTATTCCACTCGCCGAGCGGCTTCTGTGCTTTCGCGAGCACCTCCGGCGAAGGCTGCGCGAGCATCTTCTTGCGGCGGCTTTCGTCATACAAAGCGCCGTCATAGCCCTTGCCGAGGTCCGCTTGGTAGCCGGAGACCTCATGATGATTCGGGATGCGCACGGTGCGGAACTGCACGCCGCCATTCACAAAGCCTTCCGTGCCCTCCAGCTTCCATTTCAGATTCAATTCAAAGTCGCCATACTTCCTCGTGGTGGCGAGGAAGTTGTTTTTCTCCTGCTTGTTCTCCAGCGAGCCCGCCACAAAGGCATCATCCTCAATGCGCCACACGCTGCCGATGTCGCCCTCCCAGCCTGTGAAGGTCTTGCCGTCAAAAAGCGGCACAGGATCGGCGTGGAGCAGGGAAGTGGTGGCGAGGAAAAGCAGGAGCAGGGAGGTTCTCATGAGCGTGTGAATACGTGCTTGAAGGCTGGTTCTTGAGTCAAAGAGCCGCCGGTTGCGCCGCGCGACGTCGCAACTGGCCGCAGGCCGCGTCGATGTCCGGGCCGCGTGCACGGCGAAGATGGGCGATGGCTCCATGAGCGCGCAGTTCGGCGAGGAAGGTCTCAGTTTGTTCGATGGAGCTTGGGGCGTAGGTGCGGCCACGCAGACTGAGGCCGGTGGGATTGTAGCGGAGGAGGTTCACATGCATGCGGCGGCCCGTGAGCAGGCGGGCTAGGTCACGGGCCTGGGCGAGCGAATCATTGACGCCGTCGAGGAGGCAGTATTGAATGGTGGTGATGCGACCGCTTTCCGCCTGATACCGATCGGCGGCTGCGAGGATGTCCTCGATGGCAAATCGTTTGCCGACAGGCAGCAGGTCGGCTCGCGTGGCGTCATCAGGCGCGTGCAAAGACAGTGCCAGATGCACCCCGAGCCGGGCCTCCCGAAGCTCCTCGATGCCCGGCACGATGCCGACAGTGGAGATCGTGATCTGCCGCCAGCCGAACGCACCGAGCCGTGGATCGGCGATGCGGCGCACGGCGGCGAGGACGTTCGGCAGATTGAGCATGGGCTCGCCCATGCCCATGAAGACGAGGGTGCGCAGCGTGCGGCCTGCGCTCCGGGCTTCGCGTCGCAGATGGAGGAACTGCTCTACGATCTCGCCGGAGGTCAGGTTGCGCTCAAAGCCCGTTTGCGTCGTCGCGCAAAAGTCACAGCCCATGGCGCAGCCGACCTGGCTGGAGACACAGCCGGAAGCCCGGGTGGGATGATAGTCCGGCATGAGCACGGATTCGACGGTGCGGCTGTCAGGCAGCTTCAGGAGCAGCTTGGTGGTGCCATCCTCGGACACCTGGCGTCGGGCGAGTGAGGCCGCCGTGCCGGGAAACGCCTGCGAGAGCTGCTCGTCGAGTGTCTCTGGCATGCGGTCACCCGACACACCCGCGTCAAAGAGCTGGCGGATCACCCGCGGGGCATGCGATGGCTTGAATCCCTTGGCCTGCATCCACGCGGCAAGCTCCTCGGGGGAGAGGTCGGGCAGGGAGCGTGGCAAAGAGATACTGGCTGGCATGCGAGAGCCGCTTCATAACGCGACGCCAGCGGGTTGCGATGACTTTTGCGCAGCGCCCTACTTTCGCGGGTCTGGAGGGCCCAGCAGCACCCAGTCTCCAGCAAGGCGATCTCAATGGGCAGGGTGCGCTGAAAACTTCCCGCGGGTGCATCGTTCAATCGGTCCATGAAACTTCTGCCTCTTTGGTCCCTGTTTTGGATCGTCACACACTCACCGGCCGCCGAGGCTGGGTATGAGCCGCGGCTCTTCAAAAGCCTCAAACTCGTTTATGAGGACTCGTTTGATGCCGGGACGATCAATGCCGACTTTTGGGAAGTGCGGCAAAACACGGCCTGGGCCATTCAGGATGGCGTTTTGCATGGTAGCCAGTCCACGAAGGAGTTTCAGGCCAAAAAGGTGGCCGAAGGCGATAAAGCTCACGCGGGCTTCAAGCCGGTGATCTGGCTGAAGAAGGTGCCGGAGAACTTCGTCTGCGCCATGCGGCTGCGTTACGATGCCAAGGCGTTTCAAAAAGGCTTCCCGCTGCTCGATCTCGGCCATCACATTCACACGATCAACTTTGCCGAAAAGGCCACGACGCTCACAATCAAGAAGGATGTCGAGAAACTGACCTTGGAGAAGCCGCTCTTCGCGTTGAATCAGTGGCATGAGGTGGTCATCGAGCTGAAGAAGGGTTCGCTCCTGCTCCAAATCGACGGCGTGAAGCATGTCATCGAGAGCAAGAACATCGACATGATCGGCCAGGCGCAGATCGACTTCAAGGCGGTCGATCTAGGCACCTGCCAGATCGACCACATCAAGCTGTGGGAAGGGCTCTGAAACCGGCGCGGCTTCAAACAAGCTCCCAGCCTTTTCGATAGTCGCGGCGCACCATCTTGTCGGCGGCGGCGTTGTTCGGGATCTTGAGGGCGGGCGCATCCCAGGTGAGGGTTTCTCCGGGGAAATCGCTGGCGAGGCAGCCGAGCAGGACCGCCTCGGTGAGAGGGCCCGCATAGTCGAAGTTGGCGCTGGGTTGCTTGTCGCCCTTCAGGCAGCAGTCGATGAAGTCGAACCAGTGGTTTCGCGGCTCGAGCTTCGGATATTTGTAGCCGGTGAATTTGTCACGCGGGTAAAGCATCGGCGTGGAGCCATGCGGATGCAGCAGCACGCCATCGGTGCCGAGGTAGATGGTGCCTTGGCCGGGGAATTTTTTCATGTCACCGGCCAGCGCCATGACCTCGGCGGGCGGGCGGGCCTCGCCATCGGTCCAGGTGACCTTGATGCTCTCTCCGGCGGTGAACTTGGTGCCGAGGAAGGTGTATTCGACGATGGCGTTGATGGCCCAGTTGTCCTTGTTCGGACGCGGACCGCGTGAGACGACGGAG
>JBJONJ010000165.1:0-3796 GCA_046051905.1 Verrucomicrobiota bacterium | reverse complement strand
CTTCGAGAGGCTTTTCGAGCTCAAAAAGGGCCTGCACCGGCTTGTTCGGTGCCACCGAAAGCACAGATTTGGTTTTGCGATCATTGTCGAGCACGCTGGCGTGCGTCGCATCAATGGGATGTAGCTTGGTTTTGCCCACTTTGAGCTCGCTCCATTGAAAACTGGCCGAAGGAGCCGTGGTGGAGCATTCGAGGCGCAGCGCGGTGATTTTGCCCGCCGGAAGCTTCGCCTTGATCACAATGTTGTTCGCCCGCGTTTCCTGCGGACCGATCAAAACGGCCTTGTCGGCGATTTGAGGCGGATTGTCACCACCCGTGACCTTTTGCGGCTCCAGCGGCAGCCAGTCGATCTTCGCCGCGACGAGCTTTTTGGCCCAAGGCTCCAGATCACCCGCGGCGAGACCTTTGAGCTTGTCCTCGACAGGTTTGAGCTCCGTGTTCAGTGCCGCAATCTTCGCTTCAAGCTCCGGAGCGGGTAGTTTCACAAAAGGCGGCGCATTGGTGCGCACTGGATTGCTGTAAATGCCGACGCCACGCTCCGGCACGTTGTGGAAGAAGGCTTTCATCGCATAAAAGTCCTTCGCGGTGAAGGGATCGAACTTATGATCGTGGCAGCGGCAGCAGTTGAAGGTCTGTCCCATCCACACGGCGGCGGTCGTTTCCACGCGGTCGGCCGTGCATTCCGCGAGGAACTCCTCCGCGATGATTCCGCCCTCCTCATTGAGCATGTGATTGCGATGAAAGCCGGTGGCGATCTTTTGATCCAGCGTGGCATTCGGCAGCAAATCGCCCGCGAGTTGCTCAATGGTGAACTGATCGAAAGGCATGTTCGCGTTGAAGGCCTTGATCACCCAGTCTCGCCACGGCCACAGCTCGCGATCACGATCCACCTGGTAGCCATTCGTATCCGCAAAACGCGCCGCATCCAGCCACGCGACCGCCATGTGCTCGCCGTAGTGCGGTGATTGCAGCAACCCGTCAATAAAGTCACTCAAGTCAGCCTTGTCAGACAACTTCGGCGGCAAACCCGTGAGATCCAAAGCGATCCTTCTCATCAAAGTCTCCCGCGAAGCCTTCGGAGCAGGCTGAAGCCCGTGCTTCTTAAACTCCGCCCGGACAAAATCATCAATCGAGTTACCCGACTTCGGCTTCACTGGCGGCACAAACGCCCAATGCAGCTCATACTTCGCTCCTTCGGCGATCCATTGCTTCAGCGTGTCCTTTTGCTTTGCCGAGAGCTTCTTGTGCGACTCCGCCGGCGGCATGAGATCATCGGCATCGCTGGTGGTGATCCGTTCGACCAGCGTCTGCGGCCCCAGCTTGATCAGTTCCTCGCGAACATCGAGCCTCAGATCGCCCTTGCGGTTGTTTTTGTCCGGCCCGTGGCAGTAAAAGCAGGTGTCACTGAGGATCGGGCGGATGTCGCGGTTGAACGACAGCTCCGCCGCGCCAGCCAGCGTGGTGAATGAGAGTAAGCAAAGACGAAAAAGCATCTCCCGTCATACGCGGCACGACAGCCAGCTCATGCCACCAAATCGCGGATCACATGCCCGTGTACATCCGTGAGGCGGCGGTCGATGCCGTTGTGGCGGACGGTGAGCTTTTCGTGGTCGATGCCGAGCAGGTGCATCATCGTGGCGTGGATGTCGTAGCAGGCCGTGGGATTGGCGCGGTCGAGCGGCTTGTAGCCCCACTGATCACTTTCACCGGCGGTGACGCCGCCTTTGATGCCGCCGCCGCAGAGCCAGTTCGTAAAAACATACGGATTGTGGTCGCGGCCCTTGCCGCCCTGCGTGCTCGGCATACGGCCAAACTCCGTCGTCCATAAAATGATCGTTTCATCGAGCAGGCCGCGCTGCTTCAAATCGAGAATCAACGCCGAAACAGCCTTCGCCATGCCCCAGGCCAGCGGACCGTGGTCACGCTCGACGTCTTCGTGACTGTCCCAGTTGCGACGAGGGAAGCCATTGTCGTTGCCGCTCCAGATTTGCACGAAACGCACGCCGCGTTCGAGCAAGCGCCGCGCCGCGAGACATTTGCGGCCCATGTAGTCGGCTTCTTCCTCGGCGTTGATCTCCGTGGGCCAGACTTTGCGATGCTCCTGGATGCCATACATGGCTTTCATCGCGGCGGATTCCTTCGAGATGTCTAGAGCCTCCGGCGCGGCAAGCTGCATCTTCGCGGCGAGTTCGTAGCTCTGGATGCGGCTTTCGAGTCGCGAGTCCTCTTCACGCAACACAGCGTGTTTGCGGTTCAACTGCTCCAAAAGTTCAAAACCACCGCGATCCGACCTCGCGCTGATGTAACGCCCGTTTTTGTGCGGAAACAAATCTGCGATGGGTGTCTCCGCGCCGGGATAAATGATCGTCCCGGCATGCTGCGAGGGCAAAAAGGCCGAATCCCAGTTCTTTGGCCCATTCGAGGCAAAACCGCGATGATCTGGCAGCACGACGAAGGTTGGCAAATTGTCGCTGATCGAGCCCAGCGCATAACTCACCCAGCAGCCCATGCCGGGAAAACCGGGCAAGTTGAAGCCCGTGGCTTGAAGCAGCGTGCCCTGCGAATGCACGCCGGTTTTGCCGACCATGTTATGCACGAAGGCCATGTCATCCGCACACGCCCCGAGCGGTGCCACGGCCTCGCTGAGCATCTTACCACTCTGTCCGTAGGCTTTGAAGTCCCACACGGGCTTCTTCCATGGCCCGAGGCCGTTTTGGAAGGCCTCCACGGCCTCGCCGAAGTTCGACTCCTCGCCGTGATGCTTGATGAGTGCGGGTTTGAAATCAAAGAGGTCGATGTGACTCGCTGCGCCGCCCATGAAGAGCTGCACGACACGTTTCGCCTTCGGTACGATGACCTGCGAGCGATGCTGCGTCTCCGCGGCCTGCATCGAGGCAAAGGCGAGCGAGCCGAAGCCTTGTCCGGCGGTCTGTAAAAGCTGGCGGCGGGTGAGCATGACTAGTCGATGAAGGTGAATTCGTTGAGGTTCAAAATCACGCGGCAGGCATTATCGAGGCCTTCACGTTTCGCGTAGTCTTCGAGGGCGGCGAGTTCGTCGGGCTTCGGTTCGCGGGCGAGGGCGAGCTGGAAGGCGCGTCTCACGCTTCCCGCATGCGCGGCGAAATGTTTCGCCATGGTGACGGTCAGGCCGTTGTTCATCATGGCGAGGGCTTGCAACGGGCTGAGGGATTCGTTGCGCTTGTCCACCCGCATGGACGGGTCGGCGCAGTCGAGCACGGTCATGAAGGGCTGCTGCTGACTGCGCACGATGAAGCGGTAGATGCTGCGGCGGTGGCTCTTCGGGTCCTCGGGATCGTGCAGATGGTATTCGTAGTGCGGCGAGTGCTGTGGCTTGTCGATGATGAAGTCCTGAAAGCTCGGCCCGCCCATCGTGAGGTCGAGTTTACCGCTGACGGCGAGGATGGAATCGCGGATGGCCTCGGCGTCGAGCTTGCGGCGGGTTTGGCGGGAGAGGAAGATGTTGTTGGCGTCTTCGGTTCGTAGTTCGGGCTTTAGCCCGTCCGGACGGCCTGAAGGCCGAACTACGAACTCAGAGCTCTGCCGATACGTCTCGCTCATCACGATGAGCTTGTGCAGCTTCTTCAGACTACCACCCATGTCATCACGGAAAGTCGCCGCCAGCCAGTCGAGCAGTTCAGGATGACTCGGCTTACCTCCCATGCGGCCGAAGTCGTTGGCGGTTTCGACGAGGCCGCGGCCAAAGTGATGCTGCCACACGCGATTCACGATGCTGCGCCAGGTGAGAGCGTTGTTTTTGCTCGTGATCCATTTCGCCA
>JBJONJ010000164.1:0-2736 GCA_046051905.1 Verrucomicrobiota bacterium | reverse complement strand
AAAGTGGGCATCCGTGGCGTGCGCTACCCGGCGGGCGCGAACCATCTCGACCGCGCCAAGGACCGCTCGCATCCCTACATGACTTCGGAACTCTCGAAGTGCATCAACTGCTCCCGCTGTGTGCGTGCCTGCGATGAAATCCAGGGCCAGCATGTGCTCTCGATGCATGGTCGCGGCTTCAACGCGAAGATCATCAAGGGCCTCGACCAGTCCTTTGCGGACTCGGAGTGCGTGAGCTGCGGTGCCTGTGCGCAGGCCTGCCCGACCTCGGCCATCAGTGACGTGTTTTTCTCCAAATCCATCGAGGCGACGAAGAAAACGCGCACCGTGTGCACCTACTGTGGCGTCGGCTGTAATTTGAATGTCGCCACGAAAGGCAACGAGGTGCTCTCCATTCAAGCGCCTGTCGATGCGGAGGTGAATCACGCCCATACCTGCCTGAAGGGCCGCTTTGCGTTCAAGTTCTACAATCACAAGGATCGCCTGCGGAAGCCGCTGATTCGTCAAAGCGATGGCAGCTTCAAGGAGAGCACTTGGGACGAAGCCTACGATCACATCGTGGCGAACCTCACTCGCATCAAAAGCGATCACGGTGGCAATGCAGTGGCCGGCATTTCCTCCGCACGCTGCACGAACGAGGAAAACTACCTCATGCAGAAGTTCATCCGCCATGTGATGGGAACGAACAACATCGACTGCTGCGCCCGCGTCTGCCATTCGCCGACCGCCTGGGGCATGCAGAAGTCCTTTGGCACCGGCGCGGCCACGAACAGCTACGAAGACATTGAGCACACACGCTGCGTCATGGTCATCGGCGCGAACCCCACCGAGGGCCATCCGGTCACCGGCGCTCGTTTGAAGCAGCACATCATGAAGGGCACGCCGCTCATCGTGATCGACCCGCGTAAGATCGAGCTCGTGCCGTATGCGAAGCATCACCTGCAACTCCGTCCCGGCACCAACGTCGCTTTGCTCAATATGTTCGCCCGCTGCATCCTCGATGCCGGTTTGGTGAATACCGAGTTCTTGCGCAAGCGCTGCGAAAACTGGGAGGAGTTCGAAAACGGCCTCAAGGCCCTCGATTTGGACGAACTCGCAAAGATCACCGGCGTGGCCGTCGAAACGGTCCGCGCCGCCGCCATCGAATACGCCAGCGCGGAGGCCGCGATGAGCTTCCACGGCCTCGGCGTCACCGAGCACGAGCAAGGTGCGAAGACCGTCATGCTCATCTCCAATCTCGCCATGATGACCGGCAACATCGGTCGTCCAGGTGTCGGCGTGAACCCGCTGCGCGGTCAAAACAACGTGCAAGGCGCGGCCGACATGGGCTGCCAGCCGCATCAAGGCGCAGGCTACTTTGAGATGAACGATCTCGACGTGCAGAAGCGCTACACCGACTTCTATGGCACCCCCGCGCCCACCGAACCCGGCTGGAAGATCCCGCAGATGTTTGATGCCGCCATCGAAGGCAAACTCAAGGCGCTCTGGCTCATGGGCGAAGATGTCGTGCAGACCGATCCTGATGCGCATCACGTGCGTCATGCGATGGAAAGCCTCGATTTCCTCGTTGTGCAGGAGATTTTCATGACCGAGACGGCCAAATACGCCAGCGTCATCCTCCCCGCCTCCTCCTTCCTCGAAAAGAGCGGCACCTTCACCAATGCCGAGCGCCGCGTGCAACGCGTGAACGCCACCGTGAAGCCCCTCGAAGGCACCAAGCCCGACGGCCAGATCATGTGCGAGATTTTGCAGCGCTTCGGCTTCCCGCAGGCCGACTACACGCCCGATGGCGTGCTTGCCGAGATCGCGAAGATCGTTCCCTTCTTCAAAGGAGCCACCTGGGAAAACCTCGGCGACCAAGGCCTGCAATGGCCTATCAAAGAAGGCGGCATCGACACGCAGATCATGCACCAGGAGCAGTTCGCTCGTGGGAAAGGCCACTTCCATTACTTCGACTGGAAGGAGTCCACCGAGCTGAAGACCAACGGCGCTGAGTTCCCCTTCATCCTCACCACCGGCCGCATTTTGGAGCACTACAACTGCGGCACCATGACCCGCCGCACCGGGAACAGCGAAATTGTCGTGCAGGACTACCTCTCGATCAATCCCGCCGACGCCCAGCGCAAATCCATCCGCACCGGCGACCGCGTCCGCCTCAGCAGCGCCCGCGGCGAGGTCGAGCTCGAAGCCCGCGTCACCGATGAAGTGAAGCCCGGCATCCACTACACCACCATCCACTTCCCCGAAGCCATGGTGAACAACGTCACCGGCCAAGGCTGCGACGCCGACACCATGTGCCCCGAATACAAGGTCATCGCCGCCGATGTCGAATTCGTCAGCGCCGGCAAGCCGAAGAAGAAGCGGATGATGGAGATGGCCTAAATCTGGAGTGGCGACGAGTCGTCGCCATTCCTGTCTCCCATGCCGACGAATCGTCGGCCCTCCCCATGTCACGTATTCTCATCGCCACCGACCTACACCAGCGCGCGGTGCTTTATGAGGCGCTGGTGAGGCTGTGCGATGAGATCAAACCAGATACACTGATCCTCGGCGGGGACTTCCTGCATGGGACGGGGCTGCTGCCGTACGGGAAGACGCGGCAACTGACGCCGACGCAGTGTGCGGTGGAGTTGGAGCCGATTTCAGTGCCGATCCTCTTTGTGCGCGGAAATCACGAGGACGAGAACTGGTTCGAGTTTCGTGCGGCGTGGCAGTCGTTGCACCAAACGGCTCCGT
>JBJONJ010000163.1:0-4485 GCA_046051905.1 Verrucomicrobiota bacterium | reverse complement strand
AAAAAGTGGATGGTGTCAGCTACGCGAAAGTGCTCCGCGGCGAGGGCACGCTCGATCGTGTCGCCTACTTCAATTACCATCCGCATGCCGGAGCGAACCGCGCCGGCGGCGTGTGGGCCCGCAGCGGCGATTTCAAGCTGCTGCGCTGGTTTGGCAATCCGGCCACGCATGAGCTCTACAACCTCAAAGACGACCTCAGCGAGTCCAAAGACCTCTCCACCACCATGCCGGAGAAGGTGAAGGAGCTCAGTGCCCTCATCGATGCCTTCCTCGTCGATGCCGGCGCGACGTATCCGCGCCCAAATTCGGCCTACAAGCCCGTCGCGGCCAAAACACCCGCGAAAGCCGCTGACCCGCTCGGTGGCTGGAAGGAGCGTCAATGCAAGGCGAGCCTTGTTGATGGAATCATGACCGTGAAAGGCACCGCCAAGCCCGGCACCGCTTTCCTCGGCCATGCGATGGGCCGAATGAATGGCCCCGCCGTGCTCAAACTCCGCGTGCGCAGCCCAGCCGGTGGTGCTGGCAAGGTCGACACGTTCCCGAAAGGCTCTGCCGATCCCGACGGCATGATCACGACACCTTTTGAGGTCCAAGCCGGTGACTGGCAGAACCTCTCCATCGAACTGAAAACCACCGGCTTGCTCGGCACGCTGCGTCTTTACCTTCCTGACAGCGACATCGACTCCATCGAAATCGCCCCCGCGAAGGGCAAGGCCGAGCGTTGGGATTTTTGAGCTTTTGAGACCGTCGCATCGACGAAAAAACAGGCCGGGAGGTGATCCCGGCCTGCTTCGTTTCAAGGATGTTCGCGACGCTTACTTGCTGTTCTCGGCGAACTGGGCGTCGAAGATGATCTTCGAGGGCGGGAAGTCGATCTTCTTCACGAAGGCGGCGGATTCGGTGGCACCGAACTCGCGGTCCATGGCACCGTCTTCCCACTCGACGGAGAGCGGGCCGCCGTACTCGATGTCGTTCAGAGCGCGGATGATGCGCTCGAAGTTGATGTTGCCACGGCCGACGGACTTGAAGTCCCAGTATCGGCTTGGCTTGTGGAAATCGACATGACCGCCGAAGACGCCTGCGGTGCCATCACCGATGCCCCAGGCCACATCCTTCATGTGAACGTGGAAGATACGGTCTTTGAACTGGTAGATGAACTTCACATAATCGACGCCCTGGTAGCCGAAGTGGCTGGGGTCGTAGTTGAAGCCGAAGGCGGGATGGTAATCGACGGCCTGGAGGGCACGCTCGGCGCTGGCGATGTCGAAGGCGATCTCGGTGGGATGCACTTCGAGGGCGTAGCGGATACCGAGCTTCTGATACTCGTCGAGGATGGGCTTGAAGCGTTTCGCGAAGTCGGCGTAACCGGCGTCGATCTGGCCGGGGAGGTTCGGCGGGAAGGAATAGACGAGGTGCCAGATGCTGCTGCCGGTGAAGCCGTTCACGACGCTGACGCCGAAGCGCTTCGCGGCATGGGCGGTCTTGATGAGCTCCTCGGCGGCACGCTGGCGGACGCCTTCCGGATTGCCATCGCCGTAGATGTGGCCGGGGAGGATCTGCTTGTGACGCGGATCAATGTTGTCGCACACGGCCTGGCCGACGAGGTGGGTAGAGATGGCGTGGCACTGCATGCCAGCGGCTTTCAGCTTGGCGCGTTTGGCATCGCAGTAGGCCTGGTCGGCCTTTTCGACTTCAAAGTGGTCACCCCAGCAGGCGAGCTCCAGGCCATCATAGCCAAAGCTTTTGCCCTTTTGGAGCATGGTGTCGAAAGAAAGATCGGCCCACTGGCCGGTGAAGAGAGTGACGGGACGTGGCATGACGTGTGGTGGTTGAATGGAGGGCGGGAAGAAGGAGAAAGAATGCGGAATGTCGAATGTGGAATGTCGAATTTTTGAGGCCTCTGCCCGATCCTATCGTCCCGGGCTATCACGATCGAATCCTGCGCACAAACCGGAGCAGGCAAACGCCAAAAATGGCGGTCACAGCCCCGAGCACCATCTCCCTCCAACTGGGATTGGGGCCGTCCGAACGCATCGGCAGGAGTCCATCGATGATGAAGAGCACACCCATCCCAATCACCAGCCGTGAGAAGACTACGAGACAAGCTAGGAGGAAGGATTTCATCGTGAAGGAGTGCTGCCTGCTCACTTCTTCGCCTTTTTCGGCTTCGCAGCGGGCACCGGTTTGCGCACGACGACCTCGACGGCGTTCTTTTGTGCAGCGCCCGGCGTACTGCGGCCTTCGGCGATCTGCTTCTCAAGTAGAGCTTGGAGCTTCGCGGCGGCCTCGGGCTTGGTGGCGAGGAGGTTGTTCTTCTCGGCGATGTCGCTGCTGAGGTCGTAAAGCTGGCTAGCCGGACTGCCTTGGGGGGCTTGGCCGGGACGGGGATCGCTCCAGCCGCCGGAATCGGCGCAGAGTTCGAGTTTGAGGCTGCCCTCACGGATGGCGAAGGAACCATTGATGCTATGATGCACGATGCTGGAACGTGAGGCCTCGCTTTTCTGGCCGGTGAGAGCAGGGAGGAAGCTGAAGCTGTCTTCGGCGGCATTTTCGGGAAGCTTTTGACCGAGGATGTCGGCGGCGGTGGCCATCAAATCGGTGAGGCAGGTGAGCTGTGCTGTTTTTTGACCGCCTTTGACCTGCGCCGGCCAGCGCACGATGAAGGGCACGCGGTGGCCGCCATCGTAGATGTCCGCCTTGTGGCCGCGCAGGTTGTAGCTGGGGTTGTGACCTTTCGAAAGATGCAGCGGGAAGTCGGCGCTGGGAGAGCAGCCGTTGTCACTGGTGACGATGATGAGCGTGTCCTGGGCGATGCCGTTTTTCTCCGTGGCGGTCATGATCTGGCCGATGGCGTCGTCGGTCTCCATGACAAAGTCGGCATACATGCTCAGGCCGCTTTTGCCGAGCCACTTCTCGCTCGGCACGATGGGCGTGTGCGGAGAATTCAGCGGCATGTAGAGGAAGAAGGGCTTGCCGCTCTTCGCGTCGGCGGCCTTTTCGCTGATGATTTTCAGCGCCCGCTGGGTGAAGGCGGGCAGCACATCCTCGCCACGGAAGCCGGGACTGCCGGGACCCTCGCGAGTGAAGCCACCCTTGGAGCCATTCATTGGGATCTTCATCGTCTCGGTGGGGTTCGCGGCCACACGGTCGTTCTCGATGAAGCAGTAGGGCACCATGTCGAGCGAGGCACTGATGCCGAAGTAGCTGTCAAAGCCGACTGCAGTAGGTCCGTTCGTGATCAGCTGGGTGTAATCGACGTTTTTCACCTGCTCCGGCTTCTCGATGTTCAGTTCGCTCACCTCGCCTTTTTTGACCCAATCCATGCCGAGGTGCCATTTGCCGACGCAGGCCGTGGAGTAGCCGTTTTGCTTCAAAAAGGCCGGCACGGTGAGGCGGTCCTGCTCGATGAGACGCGGCGAGAGGCCGCCGAGCACGCCGCTTTGCAGCTTCGTGCGCCAGGCATAGCGTCCCGTCATCACGCCGTAGCGGGTGGGCGTGCACACGCTGGAGCCGCTGTGCGCATCGGTGAAGATCATGCCTTCCGCCGCGAGGCGGTCCATGTGTGGCGTGGCGATCTTTCCTTCGGCATTGAGGCATTTCACATCGCCGTAGCCGAGGTCATCGCAGAGGATGAAGATGATGTTGGGCTTCGACGCGGCCGGAGCGAGGCGGCTGACGGCGAACAGGACAGTGACGAGCAAAAGAAGGCGCATGGTGGTGCGCCATAACGATGCCAGTCAGGCCCGCGTTTCGCCAGAAAGCACTCGCGAGCGCCACACCATGAAAAAACGCTCCAGCGCCGGCCCGATGAAGACCTGCAAAGCTGGCACGAAGGCATGATCTTTCCGCACGGCCAGATATCCCGGGCTGTAATGCACGAGCAGCGGCATGTGCAGGATGTAGCAGGCGTCGCTGAACGGCGAGAGCTCGCGGCAGCCTAGGCTGCAGACCACCATTGCTAGGAAGGGGTCCGTCATGAACAGCGGTAAAAGCCTGGTGAAGCGGGCCAGACCATAGCGCCACCAGTCGAAATGCCCCGAAGCCACCCCGCGGGCGATGGAGCAATCGATGCAGATGCCGCAGATCACGAAAAGACCTCACCTATACCAGCCGGCATTGCTCAGGATGGACCGAGCTAGCCGCCAGCCCACGTAGAATATGGCAACTGCCTTCCCGGTAGCAGCGCACCCGACGAGCCATTTTCAATCCTAGCTAACCCTTCAACATCATCAGATAGGCGAGCAGATCGGCCACCTGCTGGTCCTGCAAGGCATCGAGGAGGCCTTCGGGCATCAGGGAGCGGCGGATGAATTTGGTGCTGCGGATGTCAGCTTTGGGGACGCGGCGGTCGGGGAGGCCGGCTTGGCGGATGACGACGGCGTCTTTGTCTTCGCTGACGAAGAAGGCGTCGATGAGGTCGCCGTTTTTCATTTCGACGCGGTAGATGCGGTAGCCGGGCTCCATGGCGGCGTTCGGCGTGAGGAT
>JBJONJ010000162.1:0-8233 GCA_046051905.1 Verrucomicrobiota bacterium | reverse complement strand
CCACAAAGGCGGCATGGAAAACCTCACGCGCTTCTACGCCGCGCTTTACGGCCCGAAGAACGTCCGCGTGAACAACCTCGCCCCCGGCGGCTTCTTTAACCACCAGCCCGAGCCCTTCCTGCAACGCTACTGCGAGCACACCATGCTTGGCCGCATGGCGGATGACACGGACCTAGGCGGCGCGGTGATCTTTCTGCTCAGCGATGCCTCCAAGTATATCACCGGCGTGAATTTGCCCGTCGATGGCGGTTACACCGCGAAGTAGTCACTTCAACAACTCCACCACCGGGATGCGGAAGAACTTGTCCGTGCGCGACTGCTTTTTGTCCTCGCCGCCGAGGCAATAGACATGGTCGCCCATCCGCACGAGCCCGACCATGGCCGCGTAAGGCAGCGAGAGGGCTTTTCGGTAGCTGTCCGCCTTCACATCATAGATCACCGCCTCCGCCGTGAAGTCCTCGCGATAACCGCCGGCGATGTAGACGTGGTTGTCGTCCAGCGTGACGGCAGTACTACCTCGAACCGCCCAAGATAGCCGTTTCAGTGACCTCCAAGCATTCTTCTCCGGCGAAAAGGCATAAGCCACATCCGTGTTCCGCGGCAGTTTTGCATCTGAGTCGTAATTCATGCCGCCAAACACGAACAATTCGTTTCCAAGAACGACATTGGCCGCCACGGCAAAAGGTTTGTCCGGATAATCAGCTACCTGTCTTGGTTGTTTGCTGAAGAGCCACGTTTTGTTGGTGACTCCACTGATGTTTGAGGGGTCATCGGTGCCACCCACAACCACACGAAACCCCGGCCCAGCACCTCCTGCTGCGAGGGCTCCTACGCGGGGATTACGAGCTTTGGTCCCGTCAAAGCCACCGGTGAACGTAAAACCACGTTCACTTTGCATCGGCACGGCGTAAGCTACCGTTACGTTCACCATTGGGTCGATGCTCCACGTCTTCGTTGTGGGATCAAAAAGGCGCCTCTTGCTGAGCCAATACTTTTTGCCCTCCCTCCAGTTTGTTCCGCCGACCAAAATGATTTTTCCGTCTTGGTGGCCGCACACAAATCCCCCATTCGGCTCCGGCAGCGGCGGGAGTTGCTCCCACTGTGCATGCGCTGGACTCAAAGCGATCATCATCAGCGCGAGAGCGTTTTGGAACCGGAGCGCAGCGGAGATAGACAGCCGCAGGCTGCCCGCAGGGTGAGCGAAGCGAATCAATGCCCCAGCCCTCTGGAGCTTTCCGCAGGCCGTGAGACGTTCGAAAGCGCCGGAGGTCCGGCGCACTCCAGGACGCTGACGCGAGCCAAGGTCACGAAACAGCCGTTTTATCATCAGGATCAGTCGCTCGTTCATAGTGGTCGGTGTGTTCGGATTGCCAGCCGGGGCGCAAACGGACATCGCTTTCGCCGCTGAGCTCACCGGGGGCACTGGCGGGAGTGATGTTTTCCTTCCACCGCATCTCCCACCAGCACTGGCCGCGGTGGTTGTGCTCGTGGTCGATGACGAAACCGGCCTCTTTCATGAGCGGGCCGATCCAGCCCATGCAGTGATCGCAGTAGTCGTGGTATTGATCGAGGCCGTTGCGAATGAGAAAGCCCTTCGAGGGGCATTCGTGCATGTCGATGCGGAAGACATCGTCGGTCACCGTGCGCTCATACACCGCGCCTTCATCCGCCAGCGTCGGCCCCCAATACTCCTTCATGCCCTCGAAGCCTTTTTGGCCGATCAACTCGGACGCGTGAAGCTGCGAATCGCGATGGATGGCCTCGTCCCAGTAGGCTTTCACGAGCTCGTGACCGCCGAGACGGTTCAGCCACTCGAAGGTCCACTCGTAATGCCCGCAGAAGTCGTAGCAGCCGATCATGATGCCGTGGCGATGTCCTCCAGGTTTTGCGGTTCCAGGGCCGCGTGACGTTTCACAAAGCGTTGCGTGCAGCTTCCATTGCCCCCGCACACACGCACCGCGAGGCCCTCAGGCTCCGCGATGGCTTCGCTCACGAAATAACAATGCTGGCAGATCTCCGGCACGATCTCGCGCCCATGCTCCCGCAGATGCCGGATGAGCGGGCATACTTTCACCTCCAGCCGCACCTCATCGGTTGATTCATGCACTTCCACCTCCGCACCCGGCTCTGCGGCAAAAAAGGCTCGCCAGTAGTCGGCGACGCCACCCTGGCTCCATCGCTCCGAAACCGGCTTGTAATACTCGCGACCGATGTCCTGCCAGTAGCGTCGCAGGCCTTCCATGCCATGACGTTGCTTGATGAAGCGAAAAGTAGCGTTCGTGGCAAAGTAGAAGTCGGCATGCCCCGCCGGTTTGGTGTCGGCATAGGGCAAAACGGAGTCAGCAGGCATGGCGTGGAGTCGTCGGCAGCAGCACGGAACTTTCGATTTGTTCGTAGTTCGGGGTTCGCTTCGCGGCTCCGCAGCAGCCCGTTCAGGAGCGTCGAATAGCGGCCTAAAGGCCGAACTACAAACATGAACCCAAACTTTCGCGTGAAAAGAGTGGCTCCGCGAGGAAACCACGAAATGCGTCATTGCGGCCGCGTTGGTGTCTCCGGTAGCCTTTGTCATCATGACGCACTTCTCCTGGCTCGATTACACCATCTTCGGCGGCTACCTGGCCGCGTCCGTCGGCGTAGGCCTGCTGTCCGCACGAGGCTCGAAATCACTGGGCGACTACTTCCTGGCCGGTCGCGGCATGAACAGCATCCTCGTGGCAATGTCGATCCTCGCGGCGCTGTTCTCCGGCATCAGCTACCTGGCCGGTCCGGCGGATGTTTATAAGAACGGCTTCGCCTTCGCCTACATCGTGCTCGCGTTTTTTATCGCCACGCCCATCACCGCGAAGTGGATGCTGCCGAAGTTTTATCAATCGCGCTACTTCACGGCCTACCAGTTTCTCGAGGAGCGCTTTTCGCTGCCCACGCGGCTGCTCGCTTCCGGCCTCTTCATCTTCCGCGTAGCCTTGTGGCTCGCGGCGGCTACTTACGCACCGGCTTTGGCACTGGAAAAAGTCACCGGCCTGCCGCTGTGGCTCACGATCCTGGCCTCCGGCACGCTCACCACGCTCTACACCGCACTCGGCGGCATGCGGGCCGTCATCTGGACGGATGTGATGCAGCTCATCGTGCTCTTCGGCGGGCAGCTTCTCATTGTGGTCGTGGCGCTCGGCAAGATCCCCGGCGGCCTCGGCGGCATGTGGGAAACCGTGGTGGCCGATGACCGCATGCACCTGAGCCTGTCGTTCAATCCATCGGAACGCGTGAACCTCGGCGCGATCCTTATCGCCGGGGCCTTCCTGCACCTCGTGCAAATGGCCACCGACCAAGTCAGCGTGCAGCGATACCTCAGCGCAGGCAGCTTGAAGGAATCGCAACGCTCGCTGTGGATTAAGCTGTGGTTCGTGCTGCCGGTGCTGGTGCTCTTCTACGGTACTGGTTTGGTGCTCTATGCCTTTTACAAGACGCACGGCGATCCTCTCGCGGCCGGATTGATCGAAAAGGAAGATCAGATCCTGCCCTACTTCGTCGTCACGCAATTGCCCGCCGGACTTCCAGGCCTGCTCATCGCCGCCATCTACGCTGCCAGCATGTCCACCATCAGCGCGGGACTGAACTCGCTCGCCTCCGCCACCGTGATCGACTTCCAGCAGCGCCTCTCCGGCGTCGCCGATGGTGCCGCCTCGACGAAGATCAGCAACGCCCGCTGGATCACCGTCGGCTACGGCGTGCTCGTGATGGCGCTTGCCTTCGCCGTATCCACGATGCCGGGTAATCTCGTCGAGTCCGTGAACACCGTCATCGGCCTCGTCGGCGGCCCGCTGCTCGGGTTGTTCTTCCTCGGCATGTTCACCCAGCGAGCCACGACGCGTGGAGCGCTCACTGGCTGCTTCACCGGCTTTGCGGTGCTGCTCGGCCTCTTCCTGTATCAAAGCGGCTTCTTCACCGCGATGAAGCCACCGCAGATGATCTCGTTCGTATGGTTCAGCCTGCTCGGCTGCGCAGTCACGATGCTCGTGGGCCTCGCGACCTCGCGTCCGGCGACGAAGTGATAAAGCTCACTTCGCCTTCGACGCCGTCTCCACCGTGGTGGCGGCCTCGCTGAGGATCACGGCGTGCTTCTCATAGCTCACCTTGGAGCCGGTGAGCTGCGCCAAGTATTCGAGCGCTTCGGACAGCGGCACGTTGGCCAGTGAGAGCGAGATTTTTTTCGTGCCGAGGTCCGCGCCTTTCACGATGACGTTCGGACTCACCTTGCCGTTCGAGGCATTTTTCGAGAGCACCCGCAGACCGGCGAGCGCTTCGGTGAGCGTGACCTCTTCCATCTCGATCTTCGGGATCGTCACGCCGGCGTAGTCACGCTTCAGGGTGGAGGCCTCCGGCTTCGCGTGGGCTTTGATGTAACGCAGCATGTTCTGCGTGTCCGGATGGGCAGGGTTGGCGGCGGCCACTTGCGTGAGAAAAGCCTGCGCCGTGGCGAAGTCGCCTTTGTGGAAGGCGTCGCGGCCTTTTTGATACAGCGCGTTGAGGTCATCGGCGGCGATGAGGGAACCGAGGGACACAAAAAAAGCGGCCATCAGGGTGACGGCCGCCGCACGAGCATTCCAAGCATGAACAGACGAGGGTTTCATAGGCATGGTGAGGTTGGTGAGAGGATTTCATCAAATTCGCGATCAAGTGTCAATAGCCATGATCGGACTCCGGCGATACGATGGCGGGCCGTGCGGTTCCTACGCACGGGCCAAATCACCTCATCATGCACGCCGCCGGTCCCAAAAACCCCCTTCATGGCATCACCCTCGAAATGATGCTCACCCAGCTCGTGGAGCACTTCGGCTGGGAGATGCTCGGGCGCATGATCCCAATCAATTGCTTCAACTGGCATCCCAGCATCAAATCCAGCCTCACCTTCCTACGCCGCACTCAATGGGCGCGGGACAAGGTGGAGGCGCTGTATCTCGATGCTCTGCCGGACATTAAGGGCGAACGAGGGAATGCAGAATGACGAATGCCACGCTCGTCATTTGCGATCGGCGACGAAAAGAGTGTGCGTGCTGCGCTTGGCCTGCGGATAGGCCTTGGCGGCGACGGTTTCGACTTTGAAGCCCGCTTTGGCGAGGCGCTTCGCGAAGGCGTGATCGGTGCTGGCGGACCAGAAGACGACACGCCCGCCGGGCTTCAGCGCCTGCGTGATCACGGCAAAGCCCTGCGTTTGATAAAGACGTGCGTTGCCATCCTGCACCATCGCGACGGGGCCGTTGTCCACATCGAGCAGGATGGCGTCGTAGTGCCCGGCGGGAGCACGCGAGATGACCTGGAAGACATCCTCCACGAAAACCTCGACCCGCGTGTCATCGAGCAGCAGGCCGTTCACCGAGCCGAGGAACTCCCGGTTCCACGCCACCACCTCCGGCAGCAGTTCCGCCACATGCACGCTGGCCTCGGCGCCGACGAGCTCCAACACCTGCCGCAGCGTGAAGCCAAAACCAAGGCCGCCGATGAGCACGCGGGCCTTTGCCGGTGCGCCCGCACGGACGCAGGCGAGCTGGGCGAGAACCTTCTCCGACTCCGAGGCATGGGTGCCCATGAGCGGCTGGCGGTTTACCCGCAGGTAAAAATGCGTGTCATGCGCATGCAGCGTGAGCTCCGCACCCTCGGGAGTGCGTGCGGTGGCGAGGAGGGTGACGGGCTTCAAGGTGCGCAGCCTTTCCTCAAGACAGCGAGGCAGTCACGCGATAAAAGAGGGCATGAATCTCACGCGCCGCCAGTTCGCCTCCGGTCTCGCTCTTTCCTCGCTGCTCCCCGCCTGCCAGGTGCCCATGCCCCAGGCCTACCAGCAGCCACAGGCAGCTCCACAAGGCGGCCCCTTCATGCTTGGCGTCGATGTGCTGGCCTCGCGTGGCTTTGACCTGCTGCGCGGCAAACGCGTGGGCCTCATCACGAACCACACGAGCCTCACCGGCCGCGGTGAACGCACCCGCCAGCTCATGCAGCGGACGCTTGGCGGAGGTCTCACGGCCCTTTATGCGCCGGAGCACGGCATCGACGGTTCCATCAAGGCTGGTGTGCATGTCGCCACGCGACGCGACAGCGTCACCGGCCTCACCGTTTACTCGCTCTACGGCCCCACGCGAAAGCCCACGCCCGCGATGCTCGCTCCCATCGACGTGCTCGTCTTTGATCTGCAGGACATCGGCTGCCGCAGCTACACTTACATCAGCACGATGATCGTCTCAATGGAGGCCGCGGCGGAAAATGGGAAGCTCTTCGTCGTGCTCGACCGGCCCAATCCGATGGGCGGCTGGCGTGTGGAAGGTCCGCCGCTCGAATCGCAGTGGAAGTCCTTCGTCGGCCAGGTGCCCGTGCCTTATGTGCATGGCATGACGGCGGGCGAGATCGCTCAGATGGCCTGCTCACGAGGCTGGGTGAGCCGCGTCCCGCGCATGACCACCGTGAAAATGCAGGGCTGGAACCGCGCCATGACCTGGCAGGATACCGGCCTGCGCTGGCATCCCACCTCGCCAAACATCCCGTATGCCACCTCGCCGTTCTATTACGTCGCCACCGGCATCCTCGGCGGCGCGGCGGCGGTGGATGTCGGCATCGGCTCGGACAATCCCTTTGGCTACGCCGGTGGCAGCGGGGTGAACCCCGGCGCGCTGCTAGCCGCCTGCCAGCGCTGGAACACCCCCGGCGTCACCTACTCGCCGTATAGCAAGGAAGGCTTTGGCGGCGTGAAACTGCACATCCATCCGCGCAACACCGCCGACCTCACCGGCCTCGACGTGATGCTCCTCGCTGAGATCAACCGACTCACCGGAGGCAAAGCCGCCCGCAACATGAGCGGCTCCAAGTTGAACCTCTTCAACAAGGTCTTCGGCAGCGAATCGCTCCATCGCGATCTTCTTCGAGGCACGCCCGGTCATGTCATCGCCTCCCGCTGGCAGGGCTGGGTGCAGAGCTTCCGCTCCCAGCGCCAGGGTTATCTGTTGTATGCGTGAACAACGTACGACCTCACTTCACCCTCTTCAACGCCGGCAGCTTCAAACCATTCTGCGTGATGTGCAGACGCTTGATCTTGCCCGCTTCGTCCCGCTCAAACTCAATCGACGCAAAGACCAAGTCATATTCAAACGTGCCCTTCTTCGTCTCAAACACCGGCAGGAACGGTTGACCGGTGAGCTGCACAAAAAGCAGGCCACGACGCAGCTCGATGGTGAAGACCTTGTCCGGCGGAAAGAAGTCATACACGCCGGTGAACTCTTCGAGCTCCTTCGCCGGCCGGAAGAGATACTCCGGCGCTTTTTCATCGAGCCGCTTCGCCACCTGCTTCTGGTTGTTTTGATCCAGTGTGACGCTCGTGATCGCTCCGCTGGCATCGCGACCGAAAATCAGCTTCGCCGCCACGCCACGATGGAAGAACACCTCCTTCTTCTCATGCAAATACGGCAGGAAGGCCTGCCCGGTGAGCTTGCACCACAGGCCGCCTTCGCGAATGACGAAGGTGAGCTTGGCCTGCTTGCCGAGTTGATAGACGCCCACGTAAGGCTGCAACTCGGCCTCGCTGAGCTTCGGGCCTTCCACGGCTTGGAATTTCTCGCGATCAAGCGGTCGCGTGACGTGCACAGGCTCCATCTCGGCATTGTTGATGAGCACGAGGCGGATTTGATCGCTCTTGGGCTTCGCTTCCAGCAGCGTGCGGTAGCCGCCGGTGCCACCGCTGTGGGTGACGACATCGTCGCCGAGGAAAAAGCCGCAGCCGATGCCCGTCGCGAGCGGCTTCACGGCGAGCTGGATGGCCTCGCGAAGTGGCGAGGCCTCCGGGTGATTCAACGCACGAGCGTAGAGCATCAGGTCACCCGCCGTGCTGCGCAGTCCACCAGCCGGTGCGAAGGCCTTGAAGGTCCACTCATGCGCCTCCGCCTTGCCTTCAAAGGGCGGCACGAGGCGCTGGCGCAGCTCCGCCGTTGGAACGAGCATCGTGTCGAGCATGCCAAGCGGTTTGCAGATGCGATCCCGCACGAGATTCGACCACGAATCACCCAGCGCACGCTCGATGGCATGACCCAGGATGGCCACGCCGGCATTCGAGTAGCTCAACTCATGCGGCCCGGTCTTTTCGAGCTTCACGCTCGCGAGCCATTCGCCGAGCTTTTTCACATCATAAGTGCCGTAAGGGTCCGCCACGGTGAAATCGGCATTATCCGGCATGCGCGGCAGACCACTCGTGTGCGTG
>JBJONJ010000161.1:0-2977 GCA_046051905.1 Verrucomicrobiota bacterium | reverse complement strand
TGTGCTTTCCCTGACGCGCTTGAGGATGATCAGGTTTGGATCTGCTCCTGAGGAAGCACAGCAAGAGGCCCGCGCTTACCTCGCTGCCTTGGGACTGGTGAGTCTTGCGGCTCAACAATCTAGCGGTTATTGGCTCCGCTCACGCTGCGAGTTGGTGCCTACCCCTGAGAAGCCGGTAACCCTCGAATTGGTGAAGGCCGACGGGAGCGTGGAGCAACTCGGGAAGCTGTCACTCGACGATGTTCTCGGTCTTGTTTCGTCTGCTGCACAGACCCTGAGGACGCACGGGTTACTGCCACCTGACGGCCAAGACGTTATTGATCTCAAGCCAACTCCCAAGCTGGTGACGCTGGTCCAGCGGAGTCGGGGAATGAACCCTCAAGCAGACTAGACTGCAACCCTATGCTCGTTCTCGAGCTCGAGTTCTTGAGTGGCCGATTCTACGGCTCCGATCCGACAGACAGAAGCCGAGTGGAGTGGCCACCACATCCGTCGCGCCTTTTCTCTGCCTTGGTCGCAACACACCATGGGGGAGGCGAGGTCCCTGCCGAGCGTTTGGCTCTGCAATGGCTAGAGAGCCAAGAGGCACCGAAGATCGCTGCTAGTGCTGCCACGGTCCGCACTACGCCACGGGTTTATGTTCCCACCAACGATCCCAAGCAGAACAGGGAGGACGTAATTCCAGAAGAGCGAACGAAGAAGGATCGGTTCTTCCCCTCGGCAACCCCGATCAACCCTTGCGTTCACTACATCTGGGAATCAGCGCCTGAATCAGAGATCTGGAGTTCATTGGAGTCTCTTGCTCGGAAGGTGGTTTGCGTTGGTCATTCATCATCGTTGGCGCGGCTCTCAATCAAGGGAGATTCTCCCGAGCCCAACTGGATCCCAGACCCCAAGGGAACACACCATTTTCGGACACCGGTCCATGGACAGCTTGTTGCATTGGAAGAGGCGTTTGCCCAGCACCGCGGCATTCGACCTCGGACTCTGCCCACTGGCTTCACTTCCTATCGGAATGCCTCGCACCAGCCTATCTCTCAACTGTTGTCCGGTGCTTGGGACGACCACTGGTTCGGTTTGCGCATTTCTCCAAGAGCGAACCTCCGTTCAACGCTCGCGCTCACAGAGGCCTTCCGGGGTGCCCTTATGGCTCTGGGGCCACAACCGCTCCCCGAGTGGATTTCGGGGCATGAGCAGTCCGGAGCGCCAACTCGACAACCGCATATCTCCATCATTCCTCTGGCCGATGTGGGTCATCGCCACTCCCGTGGTCTGATCATGGGTTTAGCCGCTTTGGCTCCTCGGAATCTGGGTTTCTCAGAAAGAGGACTGCTTTCACAGATCATCGCATCGATTCCAAAACTCGCTGTCGCCGGTTCAGAATTCAAAGTTGAGCTGCTTGGAGAAAGTCCTGACCGCTGGACCCTCGACGTTCGCACATGGAGTGCTCCATCCGTCGAATGGGCAAGTGTCACTCCGGTGGTTTTTGATAGATACCCCAAGGATCCGTCGGGTGACGAAGCCAAGGAGGTGATTCGTAAATCGTGCCGCGACGTAGGATTGCCGGAGCCAGTAGCCGTAGCGGTACAGGGGCAGTCGCCATGGATCGGATCGCCGTCGGCCGGGGCGTTTCCTGCTCGCCAACGGTTGGGCAAACCATCCCGTTGGCACTCCCATGTCATTCTCCGGTTTGATCAGCCAATCAGTGGCCCATTGGTGATCGGTGCTGGGCGACATCACGGCTACGGTCTCTTGAAACCTTGGAGGCCCTCGTGAAGATCCCGACTTTTGCTGAGGTATTTCGGGCGCTGCATGGGGTTGATCCATTTCCGTGGCAGAGAAGGTTGTCTGACACCGTGACGGCTTCCGGTGAATGGCCGGACATCGCCCTTCCCACTGCTGCTGGTAAAACAGCGGCGATCGATGTCGCACTGTATCACCTCGCTCGAGAGGCTGAACTGCAGCCGCAAGAGCGCAAGTCACCAAGGCGCATTCTGTTCGTAGTCGACCGCAGGACAGTCGTAGATGATGCCTTTCGCCGTGCCCAGCGAATCATAGGACGCCTCGAACTAGCGGCGGACGGTCCTGCGATTCGTTGGCTTCGGCAACAGTTGCTCAAGTACGGCGGTGATTCCCCGTTGGCAGTGGCTATGCTGAGAGGAGGGGTGCACCGGGATCAGAGGTGGTTCAAGGATCCGCTACAACCGACAGTCATCGTCTCAACCGTGGATCAGGTTGGATCTCGGCTTTTGTTCCGAGGTTACGGGTGCAGAAACCAGACTTGGTCCATCCACGCAGCACTGGTGGCTACTGATTCCTTGTTCCTCTTAGACGAGGCTCATCTCTCCCAACCATTTGAACAGACGCTCAAGGCGATTCAGGACCGCATTCGCAGGGACCAACAGCGAAACGGGTGGGGGCTGCCGATGCAGTGTGTGTCCCTGACGGCGACGAGTTCTGCTGAGAAACCACCCATGCGTGAGGACGAGGAGGATCGCGCACACCCGGTGTTATCGCTTCGCCTATCAACACCAAAACCTGCGCTCTTGATCAAGGTCTCGACGGATCGCGTGAAAGCGTCCCTCAGGCCTCGGGAACGGCAGGAAATCGTTTTGGCCAACCGCATTCGAATGGCCGACGAGTTCCTAAATGCTGCGGTAAAGATCACGGGCACAGCGGGTTCGAAGAAGGTCGCCATCATCGTTAATGAGGTTGCGCTTGCTCGGATGATCCATGAGCGCCTCCAAGATCTGAACCACAGATCACTCTTGGTGATCGGTAGATCCCGAGCCGTAGACCGATGGAACCTCTTCAACGCTCCAGATGCTCCAACCAAGTGTCTTCGAGTTGGGGCTCCTCCAATACCCGAGGGAGCTCAGTCTCTCTTCGTTGTCTCCACTCAATGCATCGAGGTCGGTGCAGACCTTGATTTCGATCACCTGATCACAGAATGCGCAGCGGTAGACGCGCTGCGTCA
>JBJONJ010000160.1:0-3059 GCA_046051905.1 Verrucomicrobiota bacterium | reverse complement strand
TCGTGTGCGGCGCAGGCCCAGCGGGCATCACGGCGGCGATCACAGCGGCGCGAGCGGGAGCGAAGGTGCGTGTGTTTGAATGGCGTGGCTGCCTCGGCGGTGTGTGGACGGCCGGGCTGCTGGGCTACTTGCTCGATTTCGATAAGCCGGGCTTCAATCAAGAGCTGCTCAAGCGCCTCGACGAGCGCGACATGCGCCGTGGCACGAGCCTGAAGAGCATCTGCTATGAGCCGGAGGGCATGAAAGTGCTGCTAGAGGAGATGTTTGTGGAGGCGGGCGTGAATTTTCAGCTTCACACGCGAGTGAGCGCGGCCTACCGCGAGGGGAAACGACTCACGACGATCGTGACAGAGTCCAAAAGCGGCCGCCAAGCCTGGCGGGCACCCGTTTTCATCGACACGACGGGCGATGGCGATCTGGGAGCGCTGGCTGGATGCGCGTTCGAGTATGGCGAGTCGGATTCCTGCCCCTGCCAGCCGATGTCGCTGAATGCGCTGCTGGTTTGCCAGGATGCGGAAGCGCTTGCGGCATTCATTCACAAGTCGGACCCGAGCAAGGCGGACGGCCTCGCCAAGGATGCGCTGCTGAAGGAAATCCAGCGCACGGGGCACTTTCCCTCCTATTCAAAGCCGACCTTGTTTCAGGTGCGCGACAATCTGCTGCTCGTGATGATGAATCATCAATACGGCGTGCCCTGCTTTGACGCCGCGAAGATCACCGAGGCCACCGTGCAGGCGCGGGCGGAGATGCATAAGATCGTAAACGGCCTGCGCAAGCTGGGTGGACCGTGGGTGGGCCTGCAAATCGCCGCCACGGCGGAGCAGATCGGCGTGCGGGATGGCCGCCGCATCGCGGGGCGCTATGTGGTGAACAAGGACGATGTGATCGCCGGTGCCCGCTACGATGACGCGGTGGTGCGTGCGACCTTCAGCGTGGACATCCATGCGCTGAGTGCGGAGAACAACAAGAAGGCCGCCTATCACAACGCGGGCATCAAGACGAAGCCCTACGACATCCCGTTGCGGGCGCTGATCGCTAAAGACGTGGATGGCCTCATGATGGCGGGACGAAACATCAGCGGCGATTTCATCGCACACGCCAGCTACCGCGTGACGGGTAACTCCGTGGCGATGGGTGAGGCCGCTGGCGTCACCGCTGCGCTAGCGGCTTTGTCGAAAAGGCTGCCACACGAGGTCGAGTGGAAGGAAAGCGCGGCGAAGCTGGAGAAGATCCGTTCGTAGTTCCCCGCCTGCATCGCTGGGCGAAGCCCTGCGGGCAGGGGGCTTTAGCCCGCCATCGACGATCCCAAACACGGGCTGAAGCCCGAACTACGAACTCTTCTTCTTTTTGCCGAAGCCGAAGAGTTTTTTGAGAAGGCCGCCACCTTCGTTTTTGGCACCGGTGTCCTCGCTCGGTGCCACGGGAGCGGCAAGACGACGCTTGGCGGATGGCTCGGGCGATGCCGCAAGTGGCTGCTGGTCGATGACGACTTTCTTTGGCCGAGCTTCCACGGCTGGCTGTGGCAGCGCCGCGCCCCACCAGGCCGGTGAGAGCGCCGCAACACTGCCCCAGGCTTCAAGGCCTGCGTGCCAGACGAGGCTGTCCGACGCGACCTTTTGATCGCGGGCCATGTCCGTCATCACGGCGTCATCGTAAGGCCCTTCAGCGGCACCGGCGTTGTTGAGATACCAATTCATGCGCGAATGCTACTCACTGGTCGAGAGCCGGAAACTTGAAATCCGCGCTGTTTTGATGCTCGCGGGCGGCGATAGCCTTCATCTGCGCGACGACCTGGGGATGCTTGGCGAGGAGATTGGTTGTCTCGGCGGGATCGTTTTCGAGGTCGTAGAGTTCTTCAGAGGTCTTCGCGGCCTTTTTGGCCTTTCCACCGCTGAGGCCGGTGCGAAGGTACTTCCACTTTCCGAGCCTGACGCATTGCTGGCCGCCGTAACCGGTGAATTCGCGGTAGAGGAATTCTCGCCCTTTTTGGCTCTCGCCACGCAGGACGCTGGCAAAGCTGGATCCATCGATGCCGGCGGGTGTTTGGTCTTTCACGCCGCAGAGATCGAGCAAGGTGGGCATCCAGTCTTCGAATCCGGTGATGGCTTGGCTGGTGCTGCCGGGCTTCACCTTGCCCTTCCAGCGCAGGATGCCGGGTGAGCGGATGCCGCCTTCATAGAGCGTGCCTTTGCCATCGCGGAGGCCGCTGCTGCTGTTGAAGAAGGCCGCGTCCACACCGCCGAGGCCCTGATGCGTGCCATTGAGCGAGCCGTTGTCGCTGATGAAGACGAAGATGGTGTCGTCATCGAGACCGAGTTCGGCGATGAGGTTCATCATCTTGCCGATCTCGCGGTCCATGCGGGTGATCATCGCGGCGTAGCCCGCACGCGGTTTGAAGTGTGGCAGGTAGCCTTTGCCTCCTGGATACGGGGTTTCTTCAAACTGCCCGGCATACTCGGCCACCGAATCATCCGGCACCTGCATGGCCAGATGCGGCACGGTGGTGGGCCAGTAGAGAAAGAAGGGACGGTCCTTGTGGTCGCGGGCGAATTTGAGCGCCTGCTCGGCGATGAGATCGGCGCTGTATTCGGTGCCCTGGAAACGCTGGTAGCTCTCCGGCTTCGCGGGGTCCTCGTCGGGCTTGAGTTTGTCGTTGGAGGGAAAGGGCGGGTTTTTGAGGTCGATGGTCTTGTCGTTGTCCCAGAGGTAGGTGGGATAAAAATTGTGTGCCACGCCCTGGCAGTTGTAGCCGAACCAGCGGTCAAAACCTTGCTTCAAGGGCTCGCCGGTGCTGCCTGGCCCTCCGAGGCCCCATTTGCCAAAGCCGCCGGTGGCATAACCTGCGGCTTTGAAGGCCTCCGGCATCGTCACGGTGGCATCGGGAATGGGAAACTGGCCTTCGTGCTCGGGTTTGCCCATCTTGGGAAGGCCCTTGGCGTTGTCGGCCTGGCGGTTGTCGCGAATGAAGGCATGGCCAGGATGGTAGCCAGTCATCAACACGCAACGCGAGGGGGCACACACCGCATTGCCGCTGTAGTGATCCATGAGCTTCATGCCCT
>JBJONJ010000159.1:0-4289 GCA_046051905.1 Verrucomicrobiota bacterium | reverse complement strand
CATCTGAATCGTGTTGGATATTTTTTGTTGGACCCTAGAGTCAGTGATGGATTTTCCGTGGTCAGAGAATACGGCTTCGACGACTCGCTCGATGTTATCCTCGGTAAGCCTCCTCTTAAATTCGGATGCATCGCCAGTGGCCTTAATTATTCCGGCTTCATATGCATTCAAAATCCGAATTGTCTGACACCCATTCTGCGTTTTGGCCTCAGTTGTGTGATCAAACCACGGTCGGCTCTTAGTTGGCAAACGGTCATAAGCTTGATCAAGTACCGCCGATGCTGCTTTCGTAATGCTGGTGGCCGCAAAGCTCAGACTAGAACTCTGCCTCTCAGCATTCACGAACGGCGTCCCAGCAAAGCCAATTTCTGAATGATAAAAGCTTCCGTAGTCGATCGCTCCTCGGGCAGGCAGGCCGAAGTCAAAAAGCCTTCGTGTAAGATAACTAATTCGACGCTCAAACAAAGCTGCCAAATGCCACTCAGGGTTCCAGAGTTCATTTTTCGCTTCGCTGACGCCAGAGAGATCAAGGCTCGCCACTATCGAATCCGAGAACGCAATGAACTTAAAACGATCTGCAAATGAAGGCAGCTCCCTGCGCTGATACTCTGTTGGAGAATGCGAATCATGGATTGCCTTTAACTCGTTCAAAAAATTCCAAACCGTGGGCCATATCTCCATCCCTTTGTCTGGATCAGCATCCAAAAGTGCTTTGAATCCTAAAACATCCAGCCAAGCAACAAGTCCAATCGAAGCTTCACAAGGATTGCGCAGTGAGGAGGGATTATCGATTTCATTTTTCATGGGATGAGAAGTTGGCCGGGGAGCCCCAACGATCTATAAACCAGCCGCAGGCACGTTGAGTATCAACAGGCAATTCCGGCAGTCTTCGATCCGAGCTGGATAAGGCCGGAGCGGCAGCCCAGGCACTGGGAAGTGCTGGAAGCGGATGAAGCGAGCTGACCTGGAACCGAAGCGCAGCAGAGCTAGATTTCGCGTCGTGAGGCTTTTTGATTTCACCCAGAGACAGGCAGGAGAATGGGGGCAGAAGAATTCAGAAATCCATTCTTTTGCCCCCATTCTCCTGCCTATTGATCCGGGCCATTTTCACCAAACGTGATGCTTTGCAGCATAGACAACCAAAGGCTGCCGAGAGGTGGGCGCAGCATATCCAGTCAGCGTTCGACTGAATCTTCGGAAACCGGAATGACCTCACGCAAAGCCGCCAAGGCGCAAAGTTCAGAGGTTTGGGAACCTTTGCGGCTTTGCGCCTTTGCGTGAGACTTCTCCGAGATCAGCATCAGACAGCCATTCCATCAAGCCGCCCAAAATGGAAGGGAGTTCCAGGCAGGAGGAAAGCCCATCGCGGCGGGGTCGATCTCAGGGAATAATTGGAGCAGGTTCTTCAAGCCTAGTTTCCAGCCAGAGCCGGGGGCGGTGACCTGGAGCACATCCACCAACGCCACAAGCAGGCCCTCCAGTCGCGAAGGTGAATGCACGAGGCCCTGATGCTTTCTGGCGACCGTGGGGCTGATGGAAAACACCCGGTTCCAGAGACGGCCGTGATGGGCGCAAATATTCCGAAGGTGGGAGAGGGCATGAAGCCAGCTCTCCAGGATTTTGGCCGGCACTGCGAATGGAGCGGCGATGCTGGCCTTCAACACCGGATCACCGAGCCCTTTGTAAACCCGGGACAGGGCGCCAAGTGTCAGGATTTCCGCCGTCATCCAGAACGGCGGCAGGTAGGGATCGCCATACTTGGTATAGTAGTGCTGGATGAAGGTTTCGGCATGGGAGGATAGCAGCAGGCGCTGGTGTGCGGGCGGCGGGTAGGTGATGCCGAGCTCGCGCTCCAACTGCTCAATGAAGTAGCCGTGATTGAATCTCGGGTGGAAGTGCCTCGCATCCAGGAACCAGTGCGGGTCATTCCAGTGTGCGCAGGTGGCGGAGATCAGGCGTGCGCGCACGGCGACCTCGATTCGCTCGATGGCATCAATGATGAGCACGCGGAGTTCACGGTCGAATTCATAGAGGCGGGAAATCTGCGTCCATGTCGTGGCAGGTTTGAAGACTTTCCGCTGTGGGAGCTCCAGAAACGGATAGGCATATCCTGCCAGACGGTAGTAACCGATGTTTTCCAGTGCCGCCAAGACCTCGGCATCATCAGTGACCACCAACCCGCGGGATTTGAGCTTTTGAAGCTGGGCCTGATGATCAAAAACAGGTTTGGTGAACTTCATGGTTGTAGATCCCGCGTCAGAAGGGCAAAAAAATACCCGCCAAGTTGCGCATCGTGGAGAGGCGTGGCGGGTTTGTTACTCAAAGTATTGAACGAAGACGGCCATTTGGCAATAGCCGAGTTCTCCCGGATTTGAGCACCGCAGGATTGTCGCACGCGATCTGCCTTCCCAGCCCTCACACCTTCTTCGCCCCAAACCGTGCCCAAAGCGGCTGCAGCACGTGATTCACCAGCGGATCGACCACGGAACCGACGATCACGCCGAGCACCGCAGCAATGCCAGCCTGGCCGAGCCACACGAGCAGGCCATGCAGCGACGGCAGCAGCGATGCGAAGGCCTCCGCAGCATGATGCACCGCCTTTTCCGGTCCATGCACGCCGAGTTCATGCAATCCATGAATGAGGATGCCGCCGCCGACCCACAGCATGGCGATCATGCCGACGAAGCTGAGCACCTTCAAAAACACCGGCATCCCACGCACGAGAGCCCGGCCCAGCGTGCTCACGAGGCCCGTGCCGGAGCGTGCGAGCGCCACGCCGGCATCATCCGCCTTCACGATGAGCGCCACGGCTCCATAAACGAGCAACGTCATGCCGAGGCCGACCACCGCGAGCACAAAGGCCTGCATCCACAGCGGCGAGGTGGACACCGCCGCGAGCGTGATGGCCATGATTTCGGCCGAGAGGATGAAATCGGTGCGGATGGCGCTCGAAACGCGCTCTTGCTCCAATTCCTCCGACGTCGTGGCCGTGGAGGCATCATCCTTCTCCTCGTGGTGATCGTGACGGACGAGGTGCAGGACCTTGTGATAGCCCTCCAGGCACAAAAACGCCCCACCGGCCATCAGCAGCGGCGTGATGCTCCACGGCGCGACGAGGCTGAGTCCCAGCGCACCCGGCAGCAGGATCAGCAGCTTGTTCTTCAGCGAGCCTTTGGCGATCTTCACGATGATGGGCAGCTCACGATCCGCACACAAGCCCACGACATAGCGCGGTGTGACCGCCGCATCGTCAATCACGATTCCCGCAGCCTTCCCGCCTGCCTTCGCCGCCATGGCACCAGCATCATCGAGCGAAGTGGCCGCCACTTTGGCCAGCGCCGTGATGTCATCGAGCAAAGCGATCAGACCGGAGCTCACGAGAGGCCTCCTTGGCGGCGAAGAATGAGAAGAGAAGTCATGCGGAGCAGCTAGGCATGCTCGCAGAGCCGCCGTAGGTCAACTCAGGCATCGGCTGATTCTTCGCCGCAAACCATGGCGGACGATACGGCTAATCGAATCCTTTTGGAAAATGAGCAGGCCATGCCGCGTAGCCGTGACATGTCTCCTCGCGCTGCGGTTGCCCTTTTCTTCCTCGTACCGTTTCAGATGCTCTCTGCGCAGGAGGTGCAGATCGCGGTGGTGGGGGATGTGATGCTTGCCGAACTGGTCGGCCAGACGATCTCGCAAGGAGGCGATCCCTTTAACGATGTGGCTGGCATCCTCAACCAGGCCGACGCCGCCGTGGCCAATCTGGAGTGCGTCGTGGCAACCACCGGCGTCGCGGAAGACAAACCCTACACCTTCCGTGCCAGCCCGGAGGTGCTGCCGGTGGTGAAGCGCCATTTCGATGTGGTGTGCCTGGCCAACAATCACACGGGTGATTTTGGCCATGGGGCCTTCCTCGAGCAGCTGGCGCTGCTGAAGCAGCATGGCATCCGCTACTTCGGTGGTGGCAGGGACTGTGTGGAGGCGCGGACGCCGCTGATGCTTGAGTTGAAGGGCATCCGCATCGCGCTGCTGGGCTACAATGACTTCAAGCCGCGCTCCTTTGAGGCGGGCCCGGGCTGGCCGGGCGTGGCATGGGCGGTGGATGAGCAGATCGTGGCTGACATCAAGGCTGCGCGAAGCCTTCACAAGGCTGACCTCGTGATTCCGGTGCTGCACTGGGGTTGGGAGTATGAGCCTGCCAACGAACGACAGAAGAAACTCGCCCGTCTGATGATCGAATCCGGGGCGGACCTCGTCATCGGCGGTCATCCGCATGTGACCCAGGAGGTCGAGTATCATCA
>JBJONJ010000158.1:0-3495 GCA_046051905.1 Verrucomicrobiota bacterium | reverse complement strand
CTGCAAACCACACCGCGTGATTCGGACCTGCTGCGTCAAAATTTGACCTCACTGAGCCGTCTCGGCATCGAGATCGACTCCTTCGGGCCGAACACCTTCAAAGTAGAGGCCCTGCCCGCCTTCTTGAAGACCGACGATCCCGCCGCGTGGCTCGATGGCGTCATCGAGGAGCTCAGCAGCCTCAGCACCAAGACCTCCTCGCTCCGCCTCAGCGAGGACGCCATCGCCACCACCGCCTGCCGCGCCTCCGTGAAGAGCAACGACGTGCTCAGCATCCCCGAGCTGCAAGGCCTGCTCAAAGACCTCTTCGCCTGTGAAATGCCCTACTGCTGCCCCCACGGCCGCCCCACCCTCGTGCAAATCGGCACCGCCGAGCTGGAGCGGAAGTTTGGTCGAAGAGCGCCACAGTGAGGATCGAGAGTGTTTTCCTCCGGGGGCCACCGTCTTGCAAACACTCCGCCACTATGGCAAAGTCATGTCCATGATCACCTCAACTCCAAAAGACCCCAAGGAACTGCGCCCGCTGCTGCACGCGGAGGTGGACAGGCTCACCGATGACGATCTGGAGCTGGCGCACGCCGCTCTCGTTGAGATTGAAGTCCGCCGCCTCACCGATGATCTGGGCAAGGCCACCGAGGCAGCTTGGAGCGCCGGAGACATCACCGAGGAGAAGATCGCCGAGGCCGTCAAAGAATACCGCGGCGCCCACCCGTCACACCGATGACGGTCTGCATGGACACCAATGTGGTGCTGACCATGTTCAAGCCCACTCATCGAAACCACGCCATCTTCCTCGCATGGGCAGCGGGCCGCTTTGCCTGGGCTGTCAGCACGGAGATTCTCCTCGAATACGAAGAGATCATGACCCGCCTCGGCTCCCCGGCTTATGCTGCACAGGCTCTGCGCACCGTGAGCATGATTGGTTCACTGCGCCCCGGCAGCCTCATGGAGGTGACTCCCAGCTTTTCCTTCCGCACGATCTCCGCCGACCACGACGATGACAAATTCGCCGACTGCGCCATCGCCGCGAATGCTGACATCATCATCACCTCCGATCATCACTTCCAAGCCCTCATCGACAGCGGTTACAAGCCCCAGCCCATCACGCCCGAGGAATTCATCCGCCGCTATTTGATCGTGTAGCGCGGCACCCGCCGTTGAAAGGCGTCCCCCCCGACAAAACTGCATTCCATGAGCCTCTGGACCAAAGCCATCCTCATCGGTGTCGTCATCGAGGGCATTTTGTTCTCTCTGATGCAAGCCAGCGAATTTGGTCCACGTGGACTAGGGACCTCGGTTGGTGTGGTTCTAGCATGGGTTCATATACCGGTGTTCTTCCTCATGATGCCGTTCGGGTTTGTCGAGTGGCCGAAGTGGGTTGAAGTTCCGATGTTATTCTTTTTTGCCTGCCTGTTTTGGACCCTGATCACCTACGCCTTTCTGGTCACTCGGGATCGAAAATGACAGCCCGGCCGTTTTCAGCCGTATGAAGCTGCCGACTCTCCCATGCAAACACCGCTGTTTCGTCCCTCGATGGACCGCCGGGCCTTTTTGACGGCCTCGACGGCGGGACTGGCATCGCTGGGCTTTGGTGGTGGTGTGCGGGCCTCCACCGCGCCGACCGTTTCGCTGCCCACGCTGGCGAAACCGGCCAAATCGACGGTGCTTTTCTTCCTCTGCGGCGGCTCATCACACATCGACATGTGGGACATGAAGCCGGAGGCACCGCTGGAGTATCGCGGCGAGTTCAAACCGATGCGCACGACCGGTGATGACATCGTTTTGTGCGAGCATATGCCGCTTCTCTCGAAGCAGGCACATCGTTTTGCCATGATCCACGGCATCACCGATGGCGGACGCGCCACGGGCGATCACCACGCCGGTTATTATTACAACCTCACCGGTCACGCGCCTGATCCCACCTTCAAGCAGCAGGGCAATGACCGCCGTCCCTATCCCGAGGACTGGCCTTACATGGGCAGCGTCGTCACGATGAAGCGTCCGCAGCATCCCACGCTGCCCTCCCTCATCACGCTGCCCCACAAGCCCAGCAAACTGCCCTTCACGCGCCCTGGCCAGTTCGCGGGTCGCATCGGCATGGAGTTCGATCCGTTCATCCTGAATGGCAGCTTTGAGCAGCCGCTCGATTTCGCCGCGCCGACGATCAGCATCGGCGGCAGCATGACCGCACAGCGCATGCAGGACCGCCAGGGCTTGTTGAGCGCCTTGAACAGCGCCCGCCGCGAGCTCGATCATGAGATGGCGGTGCAAAACTACGCCAAGCAGCAGGAGCGTGCCTTTGACCTGCTCGCCTCCAGCGGCACCGCGAATGCCTTCGACATCAAATCGGAGCCGCTGGCCCTGCGCGAACGCTACGGCCAGCACATCAACGGCATGAGCCTGCTCATGGCCCGCCGCATGGTCGAGGCCGGTGTGCCCTTTGTGACCGTCTTCTGGAAAGAGGACGAAGGCCTGCACAAGAAATGCAAAAGCGCCGGTGGCTGGGACACGCATGGCAACAACTTCAACTGCCTGCGCGAGGACCTCCTGCCGCAGTTCGACCAATGCTTCAGCGCCTTCCTCGAAGACCTCGCTTCACGTGGTTTGCTCGATGAGACGCTCGTCCTCGTCACCAGCGAGATGGGCCGCATGCCGAAAGTGGGCGACCGCCGCAGCGGCGGCCCGCTGGGTGCCGGTCGCGATCACTGGACCGCCTGCATGAGCGTGCTGATGGCCGGTGCCGGCATCAAAGGCGGCCAGGTCGTCGGCGAAACGGATGCCCGTGCCGAGTATCCCAAAGACCGCCCCATCTACCCCGAGGACATCACGAAGACGGTCTATTACGCCATGGGCATCGACAACCTCGACGCCAAGGACCGCCTCGGGCGCACCTACAACCTCCTCGAAGAGGGCAAGGCGCTCACGGAGCTGTTTTGAGGGCTTTTGAAGGCGGGTGAGCGGGTGGTGACTCGACCTCGCTTGACCAAAAATCGGGACCCGCTACTCTCCCGGCCCCCAAACCCTAAAAAACACACCACCATGAGCCAGACCCACGAATTCCAGGCCGAAGTCAAACAAGTCCTCGATATCGTCATCCACTCGCTCTACACCGACCGCGAGATCTTCCTGCGTGAGCTCGTCTCCAACGCGTCCGATGCCATGGAGAAGATGCGCCTCACGCAGCTCACGGAGAAGGATGTCTTCGATGCCAAGGCCGAGCTGCAGATCAGCATCACCACCGACGAAACGGCGAAAACCATCACCATCGCTGATGCGGGCATCGGCATGACCCGCGCCGAGCTCGTCGAAAACCTCGGCACCATCGCCCACAGCGGCTCCAAGGCCTTCGCCGCCGCCTTGAAGAATGCCGGCAAGCAGGGCGATGCCACGCTCATTGGACAGTTCGGCGTCGGTTTCTACTCCGCCTTCATGGTCGCCGACAAGGTGCAGGTGTACACCCACTCCTGGAAGAACGAAGGCGAGCACCTCGTGTGG
>JBJONJ010000157.1:0-3821 GCA_046051905.1 Verrucomicrobiota bacterium | reverse complement strand
GCTCATCGTAGTCGCCCAGGATGTCATCGGAGAAAAGGAACTGCGTGTCGCAGCCGGTGCCGGAGCCGAGGGACATGAGGATCATCGTCGTCTGCTGGCAGAGCCAGGTGGCGAGATTGTGCGGGACGATTTCGATCTCGGCGGCGTAGGCGCCAGCGTTTTCGAGGTCCTTCATCTTTTGGTAGATGGCCTTCGCTTCGGCAGCGGTCTTGCCGAGGCTGCGATAGCCGGTCCAGGTGACATGACGCGGCACCATGCCGATGTGGCCGACGACGGGGATGCCCTCGCGAGCCATCGCCTCAATGAGAAACGGACTGCCAGAGCAATACACCGAGCTGGCCCCCAGTTCGAGGGCGCGGATGCCAGTGCGGATGGCCTCCTCCGGCGTGGCCATGCCATGCGGCGTGGAGCCGGAGAGAAAGCTCTGCGGCGCGGCGTCCACGAGCATTGGCAGGCGAGCCTGCGCCTCCGGCGTATCAAAAGGGCAGCTCATGAGATCCACGCCTGCTGCTTCCGCCGCGGCAGCCTCCTCGGGAGACTTCACATGGATGTGCGTGAGGCAGCGTTTGCCTTTGAGCTTACGGAGATCGTGAACGGTGTATTTTTTGCGTGGGCGAAGCATGACGGCGTCGTTTTAGGAGAAAGCAGCTTGGCTTGCAATCACGAAGCCGTCTCCTTGCATCGCAGAGCCGATTCCGGCCGGTTTTGCGCAGCTCAACTCAGCCAATCGCTGATTTGCATCTGTCCGCCGCAGAAGGAAGAGTGCAGAGACACGTCATCCCGCTTCCCTGACCAGACGTACTCCGACACGCATGCCGTCCACGCCTTTTTCCATCACCCCGGCCCTCCTCGCCCAGCTCGCTGCCATCACCGGCAGCGAATACCATCATGAGCGTGCCCTGATTGCCGTGCAGAACGCGGTGAAGAGGGAGGGCGACACGCTCTCGAAGCTCGTCGCGGCGGCGGCGGAGGTTTACATGCATGTCACGCCGGTGCGGCTGCCGCTGGCCGAGGTCGTATGGCGGGCTCACCACGACATGCCGGTCGTGGTTTGGAGCGCCAAAGAATCCCGCTGGATCGTCATCACCTTCGCAGGCTGGTTCCGTCTGCGCATCGCGGACGGGGAGCATCCCACGCATCGCGTGACGATCAGCCGCGGCGACCTCGTCGAGCTCCTCGGGCTCAAGAGCGTGAACGAGGTCGTGGAGGCCGGCATCGTGCATCCTGAGCGTCCTGCGCATGAGATGAGCGTGCATGCCGCGGTCGCGCAGGAGGCTCACACGCATGGTGAAGAGGCTGGGAGCGGCCATGGTTATGGTCATGGTCACGCGATGCATGTGAGTCCGGAGCGGCGCTTCTTCCGCCTTCTGAAGGCCGAGCGGGGCGACATCATTACGCTGCTCATCTTTTCCGTGTTTGCGGGACTGCTCTACCTCGCCGCACCGCTCGCGGTGGATGCGGTGGTGAGCAATCTAGCCTTCGGCGGGCAATCGCAGCCGTATGTGCAGGCCATCGTGATCCTCGCCTTCGCCTTGTTTGGGGCGCTGGCGCTGCAGGCGGTGGTCAGCGGGTTTCAGTATTACATTTCCGACATCATCCAGCGGCGCATCTTTGTGCGCACGGCGGCGGACCTCGCGTATCGCCTCCCGCGTGTGAAGGCAGAGGCGCTCGATGATGTGCATGCACCGGAGCTGGTGAATCGCTTCCTGGATGTCGTCACGGCGCAGAAGAGCACCTCGCTGCTGCTGCTAGATGGCATCAACCTCGTCTTTGGCAGCCTCATCGGCATGTTGCTGCTCGCTTTGTATCATCCGGTGCTGCTGTTGTTCGTGGGGGTGCTGCTCGTGCTCATCATTGTGATCACCTGGCTGCTCGGTCGCGGCGCGGTGGACACCTCCATCGCCGAGTCGCGCATGAAATACGATGTGGTGAACTGGTTCGAGGAGATCGCCGCGTTCCCGTTCCTATTCAAAGGCCCCGGCGGCTACGACATGGCCTACGAGCGGGCGAACCAGCTCTCCACCGAGTATTTGCGCCGTCGTGCGGGCCACTTCCGCATCGTCATGCGGCAGATGATCGGCCTGCTGGTGCTGAGCGTGCTGGCCAGCGCCACGCTGCTGGTGCTCGGCGGCTGGCTCGTCGTGAGCCAGCAGATCACGCTGGGCCAGCTCGTGGCCTCGGAGCTCATCATGGGCAGCATCGTGGCCTCCCTGGCCAAGATGGGCAAAAAGCTCGAAGCCTGGTATGACGCCATGGCCGCCATGGACAAGCTGGGCCACATCTTTGACCTCGAAATCGAGCGCGAGGACGGCGAGCAACCCGCGAAGCGTGAAGGCGGTGCCGAGGTGCGCGGCTGCGAGCTGGCTTTTGGTTACCACGCCACGCTTTTCGACAAAAAGACCTTCACCATTCCCGCGGGCAGCCGCGCGGCAATCGTCGGCCCGCATGGCTCGGGAGCCAGCTCGCTGCTCGACATCCTTTTCGGCCTCCGCCAGCCGGTGGAGGGCCATGTGAGCATCGACGGCCTCGATTTGCGCAGTTGGTATCTCGAGGCGCTTCGCGAGAGTGTGATGCTGCTGCGCCGCGATGAAATCGTGGACGGCACCATCATCGAAAATCTGCGGTTAGGCCGTTCGGATGTCGGTCTCGATGAAATCCGCGCAGCGCTCGAACGTGTCGGCCTGCTCGACGTGTTGCTGCATCGCCCCGAAGGCCTCAATTTGCGGCTGAAGGTCGCCGGTGCGCCGCTCAGCGGCAATCAGCGCACGCGTTTGCTGCTTGCCCGCGCTCTCGTGCAGCGTCCGCGGCTTCTGTTGATCGACGAGCTCTTCGACAGCCTCGACGATGAGTCCTTCAAGCTCCTCGAAACCGCCATCCTCGACCGCTCGCTGCCCTGGACGGTCATCCTCGCCACGCGTGACCATGATGTCACGAAGCGCTGCGACACGATCATTGAGCTTGCCCCTTGTCACTTGAACGACGGCACAGTGATTCAAATGTCAAAATCAGAATGAGGAATGACGAATGAAGCCCGAATGTCGAATCCCGAAAACTGCCACCGTGCCTCCTTGCTCCCGCCGTTCGGGCTTGGTCATTGATTCATCATTCCTCATTCTGGTTTCATCATTTTCCAGCTCCGTTGCCCCATGACGCTCACTTCCACCACCGCCCCACCTCTCCCCGCTCTCTCGCTCGCTGGCAGCGCGAAGTTCACACGCATCTTCAGCCGCCTGCTGTTGGTCGGCTTCATCGCCTTCGTCATTGGCATCTTGTTTCTGCCGTGGCGGCAGTTTGTGTCCGGCGCCGGCCGCGTGATCGCCTTCAACCCGCTCGATCGCCGCATCAACATCGAGGCGCAGGTCGCCGGCCGCGTGAAGCACCTCCATGTCGTCGAAGGCCAAAAAGTGAAGAAGGGCGAGCTCATCATCGAGATCCAGGACAACGACCCGAACCTCCTCAACAACCTCAAGGCACAGCGCGAGGCCATCGAAAGCCGTCGCGACTTTGCCAATGGCCGCGTCGAGTCACTCACCGCGCAGATCACGCAGCAAGAGCTTGCCAAGGCGCAGGCCATCGATGGCGCGGAGCAGCGTGTGGCCGCCGCAAAGATCGCCGCGGAGACCTCGCAGTTGAACTACAACCGCACGAAGGATCTCTTTGAGAAGAAACTCGAGTCGCAGCGCAATTTCGAACTCGCCACGCTGTCTCGCGACTCCACCATCGCCGAGTTGAAGTCCGCCGAGGCCGCTTTGAAGCGCACCAGCAACGATTTCGACGCCACCATCGCCTCCACGCATGCATCGAAAGGCACCGCCTTGAGC
>JBJONJ010000156.1:0-2737 GCA_046051905.1 Verrucomicrobiota bacterium | reverse complement strand
GATCGACTACATTCTGATGCGGAATGATCTCGAGGCCTCGCTCATGCAGCTCGGTGACCGGCGCGATGACTTGCAGGAACTGGCCGCCTGGATGCCCTTTCGTTCGATCATCGACGGACTCACCGAGCAGCGGGTTCTCGGAACGCCGTTGAGCCCTGAAAAGGCCGCCAGTGCGCTCGCGCCGTTGGCGAAACGTGTCAGTGATCTTCAGGCGAAGCTCAAAGCGAGCAAAGAGAAGAAGCCGGACGACAAAAAAGCCGAATCAAAGCCTGCTGAGCCTGCGAAGAAGGAAAAGCCCGTCGCTTTGCCAACGCCGCACCAGGCGCTGCGTGCCGCCGAGTCCACCGATGCGCTGCGTGAGTCTCTGAAAACATGGTTTGGCAACTACGACGGCTTTTTGCCTGACTTTGGCTGGTGGATGAAGCAACCGCATGACGAGGCGCAGAAGGCCCTGGAAGGCTATGCGAAGTATCTGCGCGAGGAGTTGGCGGGCATCAAAGAGAAGGACGACGCGCCGCTGCTCGGTAAGGCCCAAGGGGCCAGCAATCTACAGGAGCAGCTCGCCCATGAGTTCATTCCTTACACACCGGAGGAACTCATCGGCATCGCCGAACGTGAGTTCGCGTGGTGCGAGTCGGAGATGAAGAAGGCGGCGCAGGAGATGAAGGTGGGCGATGATTGGAAGAAAGCGCTGCTCCGCGTGAAGCTGCAGTATGTGCGCCCCGGCGAGCAGGAGACGTTTGTGCGCAGCGAGGGCAAACGGGCGATGGAATTCGTCACGAAGCGCGATCTCGTCACCGTGCCCGCGGAATGCGCCGAGTGGTGGGGCACGACGATGCTCAGCCCGCAGGCGCAGAAGCACACGCCGTATGCCGCGTATAGCGGCCACGACATCCTCGTGGCCTACGCGAATGAGGCGATGAAGCACGAGGACAAGATGATGTCGATGCGTGGGAACAACCGCCCCTTTATGCGCAATGTGGTGCCGCATGAGCTGATCCCTGGCCATCATTTGCAGCGTTTCATGGCGGACCGGCATCTGCCGTATCGTGGCGGCTTCAGCACGCCGTTTTATGTTGAGGGCTGGGCGCTCTACTGGGAGATGCGCCTGTGGGACCTCGGTTATCAAACCACGCGGGAGGATCGCATCGGCGCGTTGTTCTGGCGAATGCACCGCTGCGCCCGTATCATCGTGACGCTGAAGTTTCACCTCGGCCAGATGAAGCCGGACGAGATGGTGAAGTTCCTCACGGATCGTGTCGGTCATGAAAAGTTTGGCGCCACCAGCGAGGTGCGCCGATTCATCAAAGGCGACTACTCACCGCTCTACCAATGCGGCTACATGCTCGGCGGCCTGCAACTCATCGCGCTGCATCGCGAAGTCGTCGCGAGCGGCAAAATGACCGAGAAGCAGTTCCACGACGCCATTTTGCATCTCGGCCCGATTCCCATCGAACTCGTCCGAGCCACGCTCACCCACCAGCCGCTTACGCCAGACTTCAAAACAAGCTGGAAGTTCGATGCCGCCACGAAGCCGTAACCCAACGATTCACCATGATCCGACTTCTCGCCTTTCTCATGCTCACCGCTGCTGTGAGCGCTCAATCCGCCGATCAGGCGCTGCGTGACTTTTACCAAGAATACCTCGAAGCCTCGCTGCCGCTCAGTCCGACGAGCGCAACGCGTTTGGGCGATCATCGCTTCGATGCGCAGCTCGATGATGTGTCGCCTGCGGGCCTGGCGAAGCGAATCGCGCTCGCAAAACGCACGTTGGAGGACTTGCCGAAAAGGGTGGCCTGTGACCAACTCTCTCGCGATGGCCAGATCGACTACGAGATGCTTCGCGATGGCCTGAAGCTCGAACTTTGGAGCGAAGAGCATGAAAAGCCCTGGCAGCGCGATCCACGCGGCTACACGAACATCGCCACGGACTGCGCGTATGCGCTGTTGACGCAGTCCACGTTGCCGAAGGAGCAAAACATCGCGAATGTCATCGAGCGCGTGAAGCAGGTGCCGGAGATGATCGCGCAGGCGCGGCTTTCGCTGAAGAATCCGACGCAGGTGCACACCACCACCGCCATCACGCAGACCCGCGGCGCGGTGATGTTTTATGAGCGTGACTTGCTCGATCTCGCCGGCGACACGCCGCGAAAAGCGGAGCTGCAAATTGTCGCCAAAGCTGCCGCAGAGGCGATGCGGGCGCATTTGAACTACCTGCAACGCGAACTGCTGCCCACCGCGACCGATGACTGGCGTGCGGGGAAGGAACGCTTCGCGCAAAAGCTCGATTTGGTGCTTCAAGCAGGCATGAGCGCCGATGAAGTGCTCGCACGGGCCGAGGCGGCCTTTGCGCAAACAAAGCGCGACATGCTGCTCGTGTCGCGACAGCTCTGGTCGAAGGCTTTTCCGGGCGAAACGGTGCCTCCCGATGATGAAGACGGTCGCCGCGAGACCATCGAGCGGGTGATCGACTGGGTGGGCAAGGATCACGGTGCGCCCGACGGCCTTGTGAAGGATGCGAAGGCCACCGTGGCAGAGATCAGCGACTTCATCACGAAGAACGACATCCTCCAAATGCCGAAGCCGGACAACTGCCAGATCCTTGAGATGCCGGAATTCCAGCGCGGCAACAGCATGGCCTTCCTCAATGCCGCGCCCGCGCTCGATCCGAAGGCGGACACCATTTACGCCATCAGCCCGCCGCCTGCCGACTGGCCGGTGGAGCGCGTGAAGAGCT
>JBJONJ010000155.1:0-3838 GCA_046051905.1 Verrucomicrobiota bacterium | reverse complement strand
TGCTCCGATACCGTTCACGCCTTCAAGCCATGTCCAAAGGGATAGCGCGCGGAGATGCGGACAGGGAGTTGGCCTTGCGGCTTCAACTCGCCGAAGAGCACTTCCACTGCGGCGGTGATGGAGTCGGTGGCGTCGCTGAAGGTGCAGAGGGAGAGGGCGGGTTTCGGCAGGTCGGCCATGACGTAGGGATTGCCGAAGTTCAGCAGGGCGATGCTGCGCCCGGCGGCGGCGGTGCGCTCGATGAGTTCGCGATACGGCTTGGGCACTGCGATGGCCTCCTCGGCGTAGGGACGCACGCGGGTGAAGATGCCGAAGACGACGATATCGGCCTTCTGCACGGCGGTGAAGGCGCGCTCGATTTCGTCGGGCTTCATCGTGGTGGAAAGGATGATCGTCTGCGCGCCTGGCACGTGCTGGCGAAGTTTCTCGTTGAGGTGATGATTCGTCGGCGAATGCTGGACGGCGTTGTCTTCATCAATGGTCGCAGTGCTGCCGTTGCTGATGACGAGGAGGCCCGGCTTCGCGTCGGCGCGCAGGGGGCCGTTGGTGTTTTCCAAAAGCGTGACGCTCTCCCGCGCGATGCGGCGGGCGACTTCGGCGCTGGCTTTCGTGGCGAAGACCTCGGGGATTTTCGCCGAATCCACGAGACGTTGCGCGAAGAGTCCGAGTTCCTGTTTGAGCTTCCACACGCGCTGCACCGATTGCTCGACCTGCGCGAGCGGGATACGTCCCTGACGCACGGCGCGGGCGAGGGCGTCGATGGTGATGAGCGGGTCGGAGTTGTAATCCTGCAGGATCAGATCGTGCCCGGCGGCGACGGTCCGAATGGCGGCTTCCTCGATGCCGTAGTGGTCCTTGATGGGCTTCATCGTGAGGCTGTCGGAGATGATGACGCCCTCGAAGCCGAGCTTTTCGCGCAGCAGGCCGGTGACGATTTTGCGCGAGAGCGTGGCGGGGATCTTTTCCGATTCCAGCGCGGGGTAATGGCAGTGGTTCGTGCAGATGATGCGGCCCAGTCCGCGCCGGATGAGTTCGGCAAAGGGCTTCAACTCCACGGCCTCCAGCTCCGCGAGGCTGCGCGCGGCCTCGGGCATCTCGATGTGCGAATCTCCGCGCGTGGCGCCGTGGCCGGGGAAATGCATGAAGACGGGCGCGGCACCACCATCAATCGTGCCCTGCGTCAGCGCCGCGCCGAGAGTCGTCACCAGGTCCGCTTCATCACTGATGCTGCGCAGGTTGATGATGGTGTTGTCGGGATTCAGGTTCACATCGAGCACCGGCGCACCGGCGAAATGAAACCCGAGCGCACGTGCTTCCGCCGCCTCGATGCGCCCCGCCTCGCGGGCCAGCTCTGCGTTGCGCGTGGCCCCGAGCCGCATCGTCTGCCCGAGCCGCACCTCGGTGCCGCCGCGGTAGCTGATGCCACCCCAACCGAAGAGCAGCGGGATGGGAGATAGCTTCTGATACTTGTTGGTGAAATCCGCGACCTCGGCTGGCGAGAGCTTTGTCAGCGATGGCGTTATGCCGCTGATGAGTCCCTTCTTTGCGTATTTCTCCATCGACTGCCAGTCCTGCTGACGGGCGATGATCAACTGCCCCACCTGCTGCTCCAGCGTGAGAGATTTGAAATCTGGCAACGCAGCGGCGGCGAAAGCCGATGGCAGAAAACTCGGCAGCAAAGGCGCACCAAGCGTGATGCCTGCGAGTCGGAGAAACGCGCGGCGGGTGTGGATGGAAAGATCGTGTTCCATGGTGTCTATTTCTTTGGGGATTGAGATTATTTCACCTTCACGCGGACGGGCGCCGACAGGCCGACATGCCCGTGGTCATCCACGGCGGTGGCGATCAGGGTGTTGTCGCCCTCGATGAGGTTGCTGATGGTGAAGACATGGTCGGCTTGCTGGGCGTCGAGCTTCGCCTCGGCGCGGAGGTAGCCCTTGGCGAAAAGCTGCACGGACTGGAGCTTGCCGTCTTTGTCCTCGGCGTGGACGCGGAAGGTCGCGGGCTGGTTGGGAACGAGCGCGCTTGGATTGCCATCGAGGGTGAGCGTGACGTTGGGCGCAGTTTTGTCGCCGGGGTCTTCTTCATACCAGCGAATGTAGTCCACCACGAGTTGGTCGGGCAGTTTCGCGTCCTCCAGCCAGCCATAGAAGGGCAGCTTGCCGCCGTCCTTTTTGAGTTGGGGAGGTGTCCTGCCCACGCTGCCCACGAAGAGCTTCTGAGGGACAGTTGTGATGGGCGTGTCCTTGTAGGTGAGGCGCATCGTTTCCTGCCCATCGACGTAGAACACCTGCTCCAGCGGTCCCCAGCGCAGTCCGATGGTGTGCCAGCCGCCGTATTCCTTCAGGGGATGAACGGCCTGCCGGAGGATGCGGCCCGGCTTGGTCACCGCGAGCATGTCCTTCTTCCGCGTGTCGAAGGCACTGGCACCGCTGCCATCTCCTTGGTCTTGGAAACCGAGGCCGACCGTGGCGTGGTAGGCCTGGCAGATCACATTCTGATACCCCGCGGTGCGCGACGGCTCGATCTTGGGCTTGTAGAAGTCCTCGAAAATGTCGAACTCCTGCGGGTTCTCGAAGGTGTCGTCGCCGTAGTTGGGCAGCGTGTTGTTGCGGATGGTGCAGACGAAAGTCCACCAGCCAGGCTGACTGCTGAACTGCACCCGTGTCTCGATGTAGCCGAACGCCTTCTGAAAATCGCGCGTCATGAGGCCGCCGTTGAAGGCGATGGTGCCGTCCGCGTCACGCGTGAGGCGCACGACAAGGTTCCCCTGGCCGTCGAACGCGCAGTTCTCCTTCGCCAGCCTCGTCTTGAAGCCCGGATGCTCCCATTTCGTGTGGTCCGAGGGTTTCCACTTCGCTTCATCAATGGCCGTGCCGTCGAACTCATCGCTGAACACGAGCTTCCATTTCGTGCCCGGCGGCGGTCCGGGTCGCGATGAGGTGGTGTCTTGTGCGTGCAATACGGCCAGCGGCGCGAGCAGCAGGGCGGTGAGGAGTGTGAGGGTTGGTTTCATGGGTCTTTCAAGTGCGAGAGTTGTCATTTGTCGGATGTCGCAGGTTGGGGAGTCGGCGAGGGCCCGACATCTTCCCAGAGCGTGTGCAAAGGGACGAACGCATCGGCCTTGGATTGGCTGGCACCGGCCTCCTGACGCAACTCGACCTTGCTGAATTCTCCTGCCTTCGTGCCGGAAAAGGGCGCTCGGGGGATTGTAAGCACCATTCGGGCAAAGGCCGGTGGGATGACCGCCACGGGAGCCTCCCGCCTTACCATGCCCTCGACATCAAACAGCCCCATGGAAGCCAGAACATACCAGGCACCCAATTGACCTAGATCCTCATCCTGACCGAGCCCGTAGCCATGCACTGGAGTGGTGCCGTAAAAGCGCTCGCAGATGGAGCGCACATACTGCCGGCTCAAGTCAGGCCGCCCGGCAAAATGAAACAGCCACGCCGTGTGCAAGCCGGGCTGGTTTCCATGGTTGTAGGGCAGCGAAAGCCCCGCCGTGTTTTTCACTTCAGCGGGGCCAAAGGCTGTCTTCTCGGCCTGTGCCATCGTCTGGGTCAACTCGCTCAAGAACACCTCGGGAGTGAACTGCCGCACCAGGGCCGGGATGTTGTGCGGCACGAACCAGCGGTATTGGAGTGCCGTTCCCTCGATGAAGGAGTAGCCGCCGTTCGGATCAAACGGAGTGTGAAAGCTGCCATCAAAACGCCGGGGACGAAAACAGCGCGTCTCTTCATCCCAGAGCTTCCGCCAGGCATCCGAACGCCGCGTTAGAAAGTCGGCCTCCGACTTCTTGCCAAACTGGGTGGCTAGTTGCGCGGCGCACCAGTCC
>JBJONJ010000154.1:0-2566 GCA_046051905.1 Verrucomicrobiota bacterium | reverse complement strand
TGGCGCTTCGGGAAAGTGCGCCTATGGGAGGCGGCCACATGAGAGTCGAACTCGTCAACACAGGCACAGAACTCCTCCTCGGAGACACGGTAAACACCAACGCGGCGTGGATCGGTCAGCGGCTGGCTGCGCTGGGCATCCAGGTGACGCGGCAGACCATCGTTCCGGATGGTGCGGTGATCCGCGTGGCCATCGCGGAGGCGGCGCAGCGGTCGGATGTGGTGCTGGTGTCCGGCGGCCTCGGGCCGACGAATGATGACCTCACCCGAGAATCGACCGCGGAACTGCTGAGCCTCCCGATGGAACTCAATGAGGGCGTGATGGAGCACCTCACGTCCTACTTTGCGAAGCGGAACAAGGCCGTGAACGATGCCACCAAGCGCCAGGCGATGGTGCCGAAAGGGGCCAGCGTCATGCCGAACCCGTTTGGCACCGCACCCGGGCTGTACTTCCCCGCATCGCTTGGCGAGCCGCAGGGCTGGAATGCGCACATCTTCCTGCTGCCGGGTCCGCCTCGCGAGCTGAAGCCGATGATCGAAAACGAGGTCGAGCCGCGCCTGCGTGCGTGGCTACCGGACGGCGCATCGCGTCGCGTGCTCTATTTAAAGGTCACGGGCATTGGCGAGTCCGACATCGTCGAGGCGGTGGAGAAGCAACTGGAGGCCGTGCCGGGCCTCGATCTGGGCTACTGCATTCGCAAAGGGGATGTCGATGTGCGGCTGGCCGGTGCGCAGGCCGCGGTGGATGCGGCGGCGGGCATCGTGCGCGGGGCCTTCGGCGATTGCATCGTGTCGGAGGACCGCCGCATCATCGAGGAGGTCATCGTGCAGCTTTTGACGGAGCGCGGCGAGTGGCTGGCCACGGCGGAATCCTGCACCGGTGGCACGATTGCCAGCCGCATCACCGATGTGAGCGGCTCCTCACGGGTTTTTGGCCACGGCTGGGTGACCTACGCGAACGAGGCCAAGCAGCAGCACCTCGGTATCCCGGCGGCGCTTTTCGAACAATACGGCGCGGTGAGCGAGGAAGTGGCCCGTGCCATGGCCGAGGGGGCTCTCCGGGCCAGCGGGGCGGATCATGCCCTGTCCGTCACCGGCATCGCCGGGCCAACGGGCGGCACGCCGGAGAAGCCGGTGGGCACCGTGTGGATCGGCCTGGCCTCGAAAAACGGCGAAACCTGGGCGGTGAAGCGCTTTTATCCCGGAGCCCGGGACCGCTTCAAGCTGCTGACCTCCCAGGCGGCGCTCGATTTGCTTCGTCGCCGCCTCTGCGGGCTCGTGCCGAGGGGATGAGGCGGACGGCGGTGGACGGTAGGGGGGGAGCCCGCGCCGCCTTGGGGCTGAAGTCCCGCCTTCAGGCGGCAGGGCGATGGGGTTTCGATGTTGAACGTTGGGCGTCCCCCGTCTTCCGCAGACTCAGGCATGGTCCACCGCAAGGGGAACGAAAGCCGCGGAGTCGCAAACCGGTTGGTATGGGTTTTCCTCTGTGAACCTCGGTGTGTCTCTGTGGTGACATTCAGGTTGAGGCAACGATGCACGTTGAATGTTCGATGATGAGCGTTCGCCGCTATGGAGCAATGTTTCCTCGATGGACATCGAGGTAGTGAATGCCCAGCAGCTTTAATTCACGCAGGGCCTGGTGGACCATTGGCCAGTCGTCCTCATAGCGGTTTTCCCAAGTTTCCAGGCGCTCCTCCCAAACCTCCTCGGGAAAGTCCGGCGGCGCGTCGAGGTAAGCCTGGGCAAAGTCCAGGATGAAAGGCCGGTCCACGATGCTCATCTCAATGGCCCGCCAGCGTTCCTCCGCGTGGATGAGCACCGGCACGTTGAATCCCGCCACCTCGGTCACCGCCAGTTCTTCCAGCCTCTCATAACAGGCCCTCTCCAATCTGAAACCATGCAAATCCTGGATTTTCAGTGCCCAGGCACGTTTACGGTTGTCACGGACCTTCCACACCCTACCATTCATTCCGGAGCCGAGCTGCCCGGTGAGTTCAAAGCCCCGCAGCAGCGCATAGGCCTCCGCCATCTCGGTTTCATCTTCGTTCATCCGTTCATTGGATTCGATGTTCACTTCCCGTCCAGCCCATTCTGCCCAGGTCAGCATGATTCTCCACCTTGAGGGTCAGGACGTGCCGCTGGCCCAGATGGGGCCGGACTTCATCATCCTCAAGCAGGCTCTTTCCCGCCCCATCGCGTCGTCCAGCGGCAGCATCACCTTGAAGGTAGATGACCAGGCAGAGGAAATTCCTGTGGACTTCCCTCATGGCATCCCCGCCGGTCAGCGGCGCGTGGCTCTCTCTCAAGTGGAAGAAGTCGTGGCCGCGTGAGGAGTATGGCGGAGGGGTAAGGGCGTTGGTTTTCCTTCGCGGTGAGAAGAGGGCGGAAAGCTCCCGCATGCCCAGTGCGTATGTTTCCCAAGTTTTCTAAACCCACCATGCCCAAATCCCCCCTCATCTCGCTGACTTGCGCGGCCCTCGCCACCTCGTTCCTTCATGCCCAGGACGGCGGCGAAAAGATCACCTACAATGACCACATCCGCCCGATGCTGGAGAACAAGTGCTTCT
>JBJONJ010000153.1:0-2691 GCA_046051905.1 Verrucomicrobiota bacterium | reverse complement strand
CCCGCAGGTCAAACTGGGTCTCGATTGCCGATGGTGTTTTTCCGCCTCTTGAGTGGAGGAACCACTCTGGGCTGGTCTTTCGGGCTCACTCCGCCTTCTTTTTGCCTTTGCCCTTCTTCTTCGCCTTTCCTTCGCCGGGATAAGGCACCACGTGGGCACGCTCGGCCCAGGATTGCCATTCGGCGGCGAGTTCCTTCACTTTGTCGGGCTGGGCGGCGGCGAGGTCGTGCTGCTCCGTGCGATCGGTTTTGAGGTCGTAAAGCTCCCATGGGCCGTTTCGGCCGGTGCGGACGAGCTTCATATCGCCCAGACGCACGGCGGCATTGCCTTCGTGCTCCCAGAAGAGATAGCGGGACATGATACCGGTGCCATTGAAGACGGTCGTGAGCGTATGGCCCTGCATCCGCGTGATCGCATGGCCATCGTGCTCTTTCGGATAGCTGGCACCGCCGACATCCACGCACGTGGCCATGATGTCGATGAGGTGCGAAGGTGTGTGACGAAGTTCGTTCTTGGCTTCGATGCCCGCAGGCCAGTGTGCGATGAACGGCGAGGAAATGCCGCCTTCGTGGTTGTAGTGCTTGTACTTGCGGAAGGGCGTGTTTTGCAAAAAGGCCCAGCTTTCGCCGCAGAACCAGTTCGAGGCCGCTTGCGTCGGATCGCCGTCGCTGCGGCCGTTCGGGCCAGCCTCGGCGTTGCCGCCATTGTCGCTCATGAAGAGGATAAGCGTGTTTTCGAGCACGCCGCGCTCCTTGAGGCCGCTGACGAGGTCACCGATGGCCTGGTCCATGCGATGCACAGTGGCGGCATACACGGCCATGAGATGATCAAAGCGATCCTGCTCCTCCGGCGTGTGATCTTTCCAAAGTTTGATCGCAGGTGGTCGTGGCGATTTTTGCCAGGCGCCGTCGATGATGCCGAGTTCTTTCTGGCGGGCGATTCGGGCATCGCGCAGTGCTCCCCAGCCTTCTTTGAATTTGCCGCGAAACTTGGCGATGGCCTCCGACGGAGCTTGCAGCGGGAAGTGCGGCGCGTTGTGGCAGAGATGCAGGTAAAACGGCTTTTTCGCGACGAGAGCCTCGTCGATGAATTTCAGGCCAAAGGTCGTCCACAGATCGGTCGAATACCAATCCTTCGGCAGACGCGGATCGTCGTTCGCGATGGCTTCGCCATTGAGGAAGAGCTTCGCTTTCGCCTTGTCGCCACCGGCGAAGTAGAATCCGCCCGCCGCAGCATTCAGTGAACGGTCGAAACCACGTTCCCAAGGCACCACGCCGAGATTTTGACCCACATGCCACTTCCCGGTCATGGCGGTGAAGTATCCGGCGGGCCGCAGCACCTCCGCGATGGTCACGCACGAGTCGTTGAGCCGGCCGCGATAGCCCGGCACGCCCTTGTCGTCGGTCATGTGCCCCACACCGGCCTGATGCGAATAGAGGCCGGTCAGGAGCGCCGCCCTCGTCGGGCAGCAGCGACCGGTGTTGTAGAACTGCGTGAAGCGCAGGCCGTTCTTCGCCAGAGCGTCGAGATTTGGCGTGGGAATCTCCGATCCATAGCAGCCGAGATCGGCGAAGCCCATGTCATCGACAAGAATGACGACGATGTTGGGCCGCTGCTGCGCAGCGAATGACGAATGCAAAAGGACGAATGTCGAAAGCAAGAGCAGGAGGCATTTCATGGCGGGCTGCTAAACGACGAACACTCGGTCATCTTCCGGTTGGATTTGGCGGGTATCACGACAAGGTGGCGGCATGATCCGATCTGCCTGCGCCGCCTTCTTTGCACTCCTCGTCTCCACGGCTGTTGCTGAGGACCCGAAGTGGATTCCGCTCTTCAATGGCAAGGATTTGAGCGGTTGGACGATCAAGATCGCGAAGCGGCCGCTCGGTGAAAATTTCGCGGACACCTTCCGTGTCGAGGACGGCATCCTGAAGGTCAGCTACGATGGCTACGAGAAGTTTGACCAGCAATACGGGCATCTTTTCACCAACCTGGCCTACTCGCACTACATCCTGCGCATGGAGTATCGTTTCACCGGCACGATGATGGCCGACGCGCCGAAGTATGTGAACCTCAACAGCGGCGTAATGCTGCACGCGCAGCCGCCGCAGAGCATGCGCTTCGACCAGGGCTTCCCGTCGAGCCTGGAGATGCAGTTTCTCGCCGATGAAGGCAAAGGACCTCGCCCCACGGGCAATCTTTGCACGCCAGGCACGCATGTGGAGATGGCGGGACAGCTTTTTACAAAACACATCGCCAAATCGAGCTCGCCGACCTTTCCCGCGGAGGAATGGGTGCGTGCGGAGATGGAGGTGCGCGGCCACGACGAGATCATCCACCGCATCAATGGCGTCGAAGTGCTGCGCTACCAGCATCCGGTGCTCGATCCCGCCTGCACCATCGCCCCCGCCAGCGACATCACCGCCGCCGGTGGCGATGTGAAGCTCGGCTATGGCCACATCGCGCTCCAAGCCGAGGGCCAGCCGGTGTGGTTTCGGAAGATCGAGCTGATGTCGCTGGAGAAGTGAGGTTCACTTCTTTTTCTTCTTCGCTGCGCCTTCGGGGCGATGTTCCTCGCCCCAGTCGTTGCGGACCTCGCCGATCCATTCATCGACGAAGCTGCTTGCAGCCCAGTCTTCCCATTGGCGGATGAGGTGCTGGCTGAGCGCGGGGAATTTGGTGATGAGGTCC